>CANJOX010000012.1 GCA_947475795.1 Gemmatimonadota bacterium | reverse complement strand
GACATCCCGAACCGGGACCGACGGGCACAATATGCCCGGCCGCACGGGGGCGGGGCGCGACCATCGCGTTGCGGGATGTCGCAGCGGCCCCCCCGGCTTGCGGAGAGTACCTATCAATAACGGCTGCCGGTAACCGCCACGGCAGCCTCGTCACTCCAATACGTCAGCGACGGTCCCCGGGCACCGCATCAGCGGCACCCGGGGTGTGCGTCCCCCCGGCCGCACCCGTCGTGACGACCTACTCCAGCACCAGCAACGTCTGCCCACCCTCGTGGATCAGGCGCAGCACCTGATCGCGCCCGTCGGCATCGGCGAGCAGATGCACCGACTCGCACGCGGACAACCGGTGCGTGAGATGCTCTCCCTGCAGCGCCGACGCACCAAACATCAGCGAGATGCTGCGGTCGTGCCGGTCGTAGGTCAGTCCAACCAGTGGCAGGCCATGACCCAGCGACTGCGCCCCGAGATCCTGATGATCGATCTCGACGCTGCACCGACGACCCGCGTTGCGCGCACTGAACGCGTTGAGCTCGCCGTCCAGCACCTCGGGGGCCAGTGACCGCGTGGTTTGACGCGAGGCCGCGTGCGCGCGGGCGGCGGCGATGGTGCGGGCACGCCCCGGGACGCACAACACAGAGCACGGCGCAGACCGCACCAGCGCGGACGTGACGCTCCCCAACACCATGCGCCGGATGAATCCGTACCCATGGGTCGCCGTCACCACGAGATCGGCATTCACGGAATCGAGATAGGCGAGCAGACTGTCGGACGCGTTCCCGTGCAACAGCACGGTCTCCACGCGAAAGCCGCGTGGCTCGAGATGCTCGCGCATCAGCGCGAAGCCGCGCTCGGCTTCCGCCTTGTACCCCTCCGCAAAGGTGCGCAACGCGGCGTCCGCATCACTGAGCGCCGGTCCGACGTGCACCAGCCGCACGGTGGCCCCGGGCGCGAGCATATCCATGCTCACCTGCGCGGCATACAGGCTGAACGCGCTGAAGTCCGTCGTGATCACGACATTCGTTGGCAACGCGTCCGTCCCGGGCTCCACCGCCAGCACGGGGGTGTCGCCGAGCTGCAGCAACCGCAACACCGACTCCCCGCCGAACGCCCGGCTCAGAGGACCATGCCGGCCACGACCAACCACGAGGATGCGCGCATTCGCCACGCGCGCATCCTCAACGATCTCGTGCATCGGTTCACCGAGGCGAATCCGGACCGGCCAGGGGGTCGCCGACGGCACGAGACGCGCCATCTGGCTCTCGATCATCGCCTTGCGCCCTTCCTGAATGTACGGCTCCGTCAGCACCGGATACGGCATCGCGTCGAAGGCGTACATCGGCATGGTGCTCGGCCGAATGGCACTTACGACCTGCACCGACGCGTCCAGCTTCGTGGCGAGCGCGCGTGCCACGACGAACGCCGCGTCGGCAGCGGGTGACGTATCCGTCGCGACGAGAATGGGACCCGTCGGTGTCACCGTGGGCTCATAGCTCTGCAGGATTTCGGTCGCGCTGCGGATATTGGGCGCTACGCTCGACATGGTCGGCTCCGGACGGAAGGTAGGGTTACTCGCGAACGATGAGATTATCGATGACCGTTTCCACGCCGGTCACCGACCACGCCGCACGTGCAGCGGCGTCGCGTTCAGCGCGTGCGTGCACGACCCCCTGCAGAATCACGGTGCCACCCACGGCCTGGACGGCGATGTGCGTGGCATCGGCCGCGGCCGCGCGCGTCAGCGTGGACGCGATGCGGGCACGCACCTCGTGCGCGAGGGCCGGCGGGTCCACCTGGATCTGGTTGTCCACCGAACGCACACCATCGAGGAATCGCACCGCGCACTCAGCAGCGGCACGCTCGTAGTAGTAGGCCGTCTTTCCCTGCAACGTCACCACACCATCGTGCACGCGGGCCACGACGCAACCGCGCGGTACATACGGCGCCAGCTGGATCGCATGCGTCACGTCATCGAGCAAGGCGATATCGTCGCGACGGATGCTGCGACGGATGCCACGAGGGGCGATCATATCGGCGAGGTCACCCTCCACACCATTATCGAACACGGTGGACGTTGACGCGCGCGACGCTGGTGCCGCAAAGGCACCGAACGGAAGGGTGGCGAGGTGCTGAACAACAGACGTAGACATCGGCAACTCCGTCAAGCGTGGTATAGCAGCATTGTGGTGATCCGCGGCCAAGCAACGTTGGATGGCGCCGCAGATTCGTCCATTGGTGAGCTTTCGGACAGTGTGTGGGGGCGAGACCCGACAGCGTCTACGACCTAGGTCTCACGCAGCAACAGGTCATGGTCGAGTGCGATCCGCACGTAATCACTGCGATGGTGCACGCCGAGCTTTTCGTGAATGCGGTGGCGATACGTATCCACCGTCTTCACCGTGATTCCCAACTGCCCGGCGACTTCCGGGCCACTGAATCCGCGCGCGATACGCTCGAGCACCGTGCGTTCACGGGCGCTCAACACGCCCAGGCTCGATCCATTAGACGACGCCGGCGCGGCCGGCGGGGTGCGCAGCCCGGCCGCGAGAGCCGTCGCCGGGGGCGGTAGCACGTAGCTCATACCGTCGGCCACCATCTCGATGGCCTCGATCAGTTCATTGACAGACGCGCTCCACGGGAGGTACCCGAAGGCTCCGGCACGGAATGCTTCCAGCACCTCTTCGGGGCGTTGCTCGCCGTTCAGTACGATCACGTGCGGTGCACTCGGCAGCGCCGCCAGCGTGGTGATCTGCCGGATCACGGCCGCCGCGTTCTGCTCCGCCGACAACAACACCACCTCAGCGCCCCGGTGCGTCGCATAGGTGGCACATTGATCAATGTCCGACGCATCACCGACCAGGTTGATGCGTGGGTCATCCGCCAGCAGCGCGGCCAGAGCCCGGCGCATGAGTTGATTCCGGTCGAGCAACGCGATGCGGATGGGATCGCCGGAAAATCTCGCGCCGCGCCGGCGCGCCACATTGCTGAGCAAGGCTGCCGCGAGCGCATCGGGTGAATCCACCGCAAAGACGCCAGCCGGCAATGAGCGCTGAGAGCCGCTCGGAATTCGTGTTCGCATGTCATAACCTCCGTTGCCGCCAGATTACGGCCAGCGGGTCCACCACTCCATCAGGGTTCACCAGTTTTACCGTCAGGAGAACCCCTGCGTCGAAGTCCGCCATTCCACAGGGTAGATTGTCGAGCGTGGCAACTCCTCTCTCAACGCTGCTGCGTCTGCTGTTCCCGTCGTGGGAATTCTTCGACGTCGTACGGCGGCCTCCTGTGCTCGAAGTGCTCGTGCGTCGCGAGAACCGGCCAACAGGAGTGTGGCAGCGCGTGGTATACCCGCCGACACGCCGATGGTGGCATCTCGTATGCAATCCTGCCGGTACGAGAACCCTCGCGGCGCAGACGATCGTCGAACGGTGCTACGCCGAGCTCGACCGCGATGATGGCGATCCGGCCGCTCGACAGGCGGCGATGACAATGGTCGGTGCGCTCGCGGAATCCTGGGTGCGCCGCGCGGACGCCGGCGGGCAATCGAGACGACCGACCACACAGCGCGATGACATGGATGAGCCGGCCATCTGGCAATGGCGCATCATCGTACACGACGACGAATCCGGGACCACGGCATTCGTCTATGTCAGTGGCCTCCAGACGACAGGCGCGCGTGCGCCGCGCTTCGGGTCCACCACATGAGTGTGGCGCCCGGCACGCTCGTGCTGCTCGGCCCGGTCATCACGTGGATGTGCCGCCTGGCGGCGCTGGCCACCGCGATCAACGCCATAGAACTGCTCGCGATGCGTCACGACTTCACCGAGGATGGTGCGTGGCGCGCATCGGTGCTGGCCGAGTCGTGGGGCCCGTGGCGCGGACTGCTCGACGCGGAGCGTTTCACTTGGGTGCTGCGCATCGAGCTCGCGCTGGCGATCGTGCTGGCCGCGGTGCCGGGCACAGGCGCCGGCTGTGTCGCGGCGGCGGCGCTCGCCTTCACGACGTGGCTGTCGGCGCTCCGCTTCGGTGGAAACGTGAACGGCGGCGCCGACGCCATGCTCTTTACGGTCCTCGGCGGACTCACCGTGGCACAGCTGCCCGCGGTAGCACCGGTGGTGCACGAGGCGGGTGTACTGTACGTGGCGGCACAGCTCTCGCTCTCCTACCTGCGCGCCGGCCTCGTGAAAGTGAAAGAACGCGCCTGGTGGACAGGCGACGCCTTGGCGTCCTTTCTCACCTTGCCCGCCTACGGTGTACCGAGAGCGGTGCGGCCGCGCAGTGGGCGGGCCTCAACGTGGTGGCGATCCGCCCGGTGCATCGCATCGATCGGGGTGATGTCGTTCGAATGTCTCGCCGTCATGGCGTGGTTCGATCCAATCATCTGCGTGGTCGTCATCGCGGCCGCGCTCACCTTTCACACCAGCGTCGCGGTGCTCTTCGGACTCAACCGGTTCCTGCTGGCGTGGGGAGCGGCGCTCCCCTCCCTCTGGTACGCGGTGCACCGGGCCGCGTAGCTACGCAAGCCACTCCTTCCACAGCTTTTCGTCCACCCCGACGCACACCTTGTGCTGCAATCTGATGAGCGGCTGCTTCAGGATCAGCGGCTCATCAGCCAGAATGCTCAGCCAGCGTTCTTCGCCGTACAGGGCCGTGCGTAATCCGAGATCCGCGAAACGCTTGGCCTCGCGATCGATGATCGCCTCCACGCCGAACTTCTGCGTGAAGCGCTTCAGTTCACCGATCGACGCCGGACGCTCGGCCAGATCGCAGAAGTGCACCTTGATCCGGCGCTCCTGAAAGAAACGCTGTGCCTTCCGTGTGTCGGCGCTTTTTTTCGTCCCGAAGATCTGTACGAGTAGATCGGCGGGGGTCACTCGCCCCTCTCAGCGGCGAGCCTCTTCTCGTCGTCAAAGGCCCCTTCGCTGCGGGACACGACCAACGTCGCCACGCCGTTGCCGATCAGGTTGGTGATCGCGCGCGCTTCCGACATAAAACGGTCTACACCAAGCAGCAGGGCGACGCCTTCCACCGGCACCGTGCGCGTGGCGGCCAACGTACTGGCCAGTACAATGAAGCCCGAGCCCGTCACACCGGCGGCACCCTTGCTCGTGAGCATCAGGATGCCCAGCAGCGTGAGCTGCTGCGAGATGCTGAGATCCACCTTGTACACCTGGGCGATGAAGATCGTCGCCATCGACAGGTAGATGCTCGTGCCGTCGAGGTTGAACGAATAGCCGGTGGGAATCACCAACCCGACTACGGGCTTGGCACAGCCGTAGTGCTCGAGCTTCTGCAGCATGCGCGGCAGTGCCGCCTCTGAGCTCGACGTGCCGAGCACCAGCAGGATTTCGTCCTTGATGAAGCGCAGGAACTTCCAGATGCGGAAGCCGTAGGCGCGGCAGATTAGCCCCAGCACGACGAACACGAACACCGCCATGGTGAGATACACGTCGAGCATCAGGCGGGCGAGCGGCACGAGCGTCTTGAGTCCGAACGTGCCCACCGTGTACGCCATCGCACCGAAGGCCCCGATCGGCGCGAGCACCATCACCATCGAGACGATCTTGAAGAACACCGCCTGAAAGCGCACGAGCAGATCGGCGATGTCACGGCCGGCATCGCCCACCGCTGTGAGCGCCACACCGAAGAGCACCGAGAAGAACACCACCGGCAACAGCTCACCACCTGCAAAGGCAGCCACAATGTTGCTGGGGACGATGTGCAGCATGAACTCGAGCGTGCTCTGCTCCGCCCCGGCCTTCGTGTACTTGGTGACGTCGCCCATCACCATGTTCGAGATGTCGAGCCCGGCACCGGGTTTCGTGACGTTGACAATCACGAGGCCGATCACGAGGGCCAGCGTGGACACGAGTTCGAAGTACAGCAATGCCTTGCCGCCCACACGACCGAGCTTGCGCAGATCGGCCATGCTGGCGATGCCGTGCACGATCGTGAGGAAGATGATCGGCGTGATCACCATCTTCACCAGATTGATGAACGTGTCGCCTAGCGGCTTGAGGGACTTGGCCGTGGAGGGGGCGACGACGCCCAGGGCAATACCGAGCGAAACGGCGACCAGCACCTGAAACGTCAGGTTCCTGAAGAGGCGAGCGATCACGGGAGGGGGGTGTCAGGGAAAGGAACCTTCTCAGCGACTCTACATATTGTCTCCATGTCCTCGACACCGCGCCCCTACCGGCCCGCTTGGTGGCTCCCGGATCCCCACAGCGCCACGCTCTGGGGACGACTTGGTCGCCGTGAGCCACACCTCCCGGTCCGTCTGGAGCGCTGGGAGACCCCGGACGGCGACTTCCTCGAGGTGGCGCGCTTGGTCGGGCCTGCGAACCCGACGTCTCCACGGCTGCTTCTTTTCCACGGACTGGAAGGCGGGATGCACTCGCACTACGCCCGCGCGATGTTCCGGGAGGCGGCGGCACGCGGCTGGGCGGCCGACCTGCTCCTGTTCCGGACCTGCGGCACGGAGCCCAACCGGCTGCCTCGCAGCTATCACTCGGGCGAGACCACCGATCCGCGGTGGGTGGTGGAACGTCTGGCTGACGAATTCCCGCAAGCGCCGCTCGGCCTGGTGGGCGTGTCACTGGGCGGCAACGTGCTGTGCAAGCTGCTCGGTGAGTTTGGGAGCGAACTACCGGAGCAGGTGGTCGGTGCCGTCGCGATGTCGGTGCCGTTCGATCTGGCGCGCGCATCGCGGCACATCGGGCAGGGGTTCGGGGCGATCTACGAGAAATTCTTCCTGAAATCGTTGATCCCGAAAGCGTTGCGCAAAGTGGAGCGTCACCCGGAACTGGCTCCCTTGCGTCGCGTGGCCGAGGCGCGGACCCTGTGGGAGTTTGACGATGCGTTCACCGCGCCGCTGCACGGGTTCACGGATGCGGCCGACTACTATGCGCGCGCCAGCGCGCTGCCGTATCTCGCGCGGATCCAGCACCCGACGTTGCTGCTGAGTGCGGTGGATGATCCGTTTCTCCCGGCGGATGTGCTCGATGAGGTGCGTGAGGCCGTGCGTGGCAATGCACAGGTGGAACTCGAGTTTCCGGCGCGCGGCGGCCATGTGGGATTCACGGCGGGTTCCAGGCCGTGGAACCCTTGGTACTATGGTGAGTGGCGGGCGGCGGAATTTCTGGGTGCCCGCATGGATCGTGTCCTTCGCGGCGCGCGGTAGCCGCGCCCCTTTTCTTCAGGTCGTCTGATGCCGGGTCGTTGGAGCTGGACCGACGCGTGGATCTTCATCGCGTTCTTCGTCGCGATCCGTGGCGCCTTCATCTGGCTGGCCACCACGGCCTTCGTGGCCATGATCCCCGACGGGGACGTCTGTCCCATGTGCGACAGTGAGACGCTGGCCATCGAGCGCGACAGCTGGTGGCGCGTGCTAGGGGAACGGTTCCGGCGGAGCTGGTGCATCGGCTGTGGCTGGGAAGGGGTGCTCCGGCGCAGCGATGCGTGGCTTTCGGGTGAACGGCACCGAAAGCGGGGCCAGCGTCAGCTCGAGGCGTCCATGGCGAACAAGCGAAGCCAGTCGGGCCAATTGCCGCTCAACTCGAAGAAGTCGTCGTAATACACGAGCCCAGCCTCCTCGAGTCGGGCCAGGAGGTCGGTCAGGGTGTCTTCACCCACGAGCGGTCCGATGGCGATCAGGGCGCCTTCCACGCGGAACTCTTCGGGGGTGAGCCCCAACGCTTCGTCCACCTGGGCACGGGTCATGCCGACACGTTCGAAGGCCGACTTGCGGATCAGCAGGGTGGGCGCGGTGTTCGGAAGGGTCAGCGGCATGAGGCAGCGGTCGGGAGACGTGACGCGGGGTGTGAGGGATATACTCACGGGACCGGCCGCGGCGGAACTGTCTTGCTGCGCTGTCTAGGTTAGAGCGTCATGAGTGCGCATCCCGCGGTGTTTTCGCCCCGCCCTTCCGATCGTATCGCGTCGTCCGACAGCGCCTCGCTCGAGGCCTCATTTGATGTGCTCGTCATCGGCGGCGGGCACGCCGGTACCGAGGCCGCGGTGGCGGCGGCGCGCGCCGGCGGATCGGTCGCGCTGATCACGGGGGCCCTCGAACAAATCGGCCAGCTGTCGTGCAACCCGGCGATCGGCGGCATCGCCAAAGGGACCGTCGTGCGCGAGGTCGATGCGCTCGGTGGGATCATGGCGCGCGCCACCGATCTGGCCTCGGTGCAGTTCCGCATGTTGAATCGCGGGAAGGGGCCGGCCGTCTGGGCGCCCCGGGCGCAGTGCGACCGGGGACTGTACCGCCGGGCCGTGCGACAGCTGCTCGAGGCGCAGCCGAATCTGCTCACCATTCAGGGCATGGTGGCGCGGCTGTTGTTCGATACGAGCGGCGAGCGGGTGGCGGGCGTGGAAACGGTCGAAGGGCGTCGCTTCGGCGCGCGCGCCGTGGTGCTCACCACGGGGACGTTCGGGCGCGGCACGATGCACATCGGCACCGGGACGCGTATCAGCGGCGGTCGTGCCGGCGAAGCACCGTCCGTGCTGTTGGGCGAACAACTCGATGCGCTGGGGCTGGTGACCGAGCGGTTCAAGACCGGGACACCGCCACGCATTGATGGGCGCAGCGTGCGCACGGGCGACCTCACGCTCCAGCACAGCGAGATCGAGGCGTTCGACTATTCCTGGTCGCACTTCTGGACCACGCCGCGCGCGCAGGCGGGGGAAGGGACACGGCGCACGCGTCACCCGACGCAGATGCCCTGCTGGCTCACGATGCTGGACGAAGCGGGCACATCCATCATTGCCGAGCATCTGGGGGAATCGGCGATGTACGGGGGAGCGATCGCGTCGCGTGGGCCGCGCTATTGCCCGAGCGTGGAAGACAAGGTCGTGAAGTTCCCGGACAAGCGGGAGCATCAGATTTTTCTGGAACCCGAGGGACACGACACCCACGAGCTGTACGTCAACGGCTTGTCGACGTCCTTGCCGGCACCGGTGCAGCTGGCGGTGCTGCGCAGCATCCGCGGGCTCGAAGACGTGCGCATGACACGCGCCGGCTACGCGATCGAGTACGACTACTATCCGCCCACGCAGCTGTCCGCCACGCTCGCGTCGCGCGCGGTGCACGGCCTCTATTTCGCGGGACAGGTGAACGGCACGACCGGCTACGAAGAAGCGGCGGGGCAGGGGGTGATCGCCGGGCTCAATGCGGCGCGCTGGGTGCAGGGGCAGGAGCCGGTGATGCTGGGGCGCGAGACGAGTTACATCGGTGTGCTGGTGGACGATCTGGTCACCCGCGGGGTGGATGAGCCGTATCGCCTGTTCACCTCCCGCAGTGAATTCCGGCTCACCGTGCGTCAGGACAATGCGCTGGCCCGGCTTGGGGAGATCGGTGACGGCCTGGGTTTGTTCACGCCCCCCGAGCAGGCGCAGCTAGCGGTCCGCCTCGGCGCGGTGCGCGAGGCGTACGCGCTGGCCGAACGCACGAGCATGACGCCGGCGGTGGCGGATCCATTGCTGCTGGCGGTCGGTTCGGCACCGCTGCTGCATGCGGTGCGCGCGATCGAGTTGACGCGCCGGCAGGATGTGTCACTGACCACCCTGTTCGCGGCCGCGGGCGTCGGCGGCGACTTACCGGTGGATGCGGTGGTGGGGGCCGAACTGGAGATCAAGTACGAGCGGTACTTCGACAAGGAGCGCAACCGGGCGAACCGGCTCAAGGCGCAGGGCTCGGTCACGCTCCACGCGTCGCTCGACTACGCGTCGATGCACACGATCTCGATCGAGGCGCGCCAGAAGCTCACGCGCATCCGGCCGTCCACACTGGCGCAGGCGGGGCAGATCCCGGGGATCAGCCCGGCGGATCTCCAGAATCTGCTGATGGAGCTGCGTCGAAGTTCGTGAGCGAATCGACCGCTCTTATATAGAAGTGGATGACGGGATGTGAGGCGACGGTCAGAGCGGTCCGTATGGTGCGTGATCGCGATAAAGTGCGTAACTGTCATCAATATAGCGTTATGATGTTTTTATTGTGGCGCGCAAAAACGTTCGCGCTGAATCACGTCCGAGTCGTCAAACACACGGTTCGTCACCAAACAACAACCATCCGTGATCGGAATCGATCCACGAGGGTATACTTGCCCGCGGTTCGTCCTCATCACCCATCGGCTGCCCAGGAGCCACCCATGATCGCACGCCCGTCACAACATGCCACGCGCCGCGTCACCAGAACGGCAGCCTTCGTCGTTGCCGCGCTCGGCACCCTGGGGGTCAGCGCCACGGTGTTCGCCACAACCGCCGCCGCGCAAACCCCGACCGCGCCACCGATCCCGCAAATCGTCGTCAACGGGCGCGGCGAGGTGCAGGTCGCTCCTGATCGCGCGCGGGTCCAGGTCGGTGTCGAAACCCAAGCCAAGACCGCCTTACTGGCTTCACAGGAAAACAACCGGAAGCAAGCGGCGATTCTTGCCGCCGTCCGGGCACTGGGGATTCCCGCTACACAAATCCAGACGCTCAACTACAGCGTGATGCCGATCCAGCGGTACGACGAGAAGACCCAGCGCACCCTGATTGACGGATACCGGGTGAGCAACATCGTCCAGGTAGAGACCGACAAGATCGAGCAGGCCGGACCGATCATCGATGCCGGACTCACCAGCGGCGCCAATCGCGTAGCGGGACTCGAGTTTCTGGTGAAGGACCGCACCAAAGCGCAGGAGCTCGCGCTCACCAAAGCCGTCGAACAGGCACGCCGTCAGGCGGAGGTCGCCGCAAAAGCGGCGGGAGGGCAGGTGGTCGAACTCCTCGAGTTGACGATCAACGACTTCGAACGCCAGGAACCCCGCATGGTGATGGCGATGGCGAAGATGGACATGGCGGACGCCTCCACGCCGACACCAGTCAGTGAAGGCATGAGCACGGTCGCCGTGAGTATCTCAACCCGCTGGCGCTTCTCGAAGTAACCACCGCGAAACCGGCGCGAACCAGAGCGGGAGTCCTCACATGAGGGCTCCCGCTTTTTGTCGCACAAAAGGGCCACACACAGGGTATCTGGGAAACTGTTCCACGTGAAACGGCGTGATCCCCGCACTCGGCGAGCGCCCACACCCGATCACGTTGCTGGCTCAGGCCATCGCTCCACACACGTTTCACGTGAAACGCGCAACCGGCGGCTCATTCACTCGGCGATCACCCGGCACTCCCACCGGGATCCGCCCAGCATTGCTCGGAATCCGCGCATTTCCCCTGGATTGGTCTGCTCCCACAATAGTCCGGGACGAAGCCGCCCCCTATACTACCGCTCCCCGCGCACCCTTCTCGAAGACGACCTTTGGCACGCATCCTCGCTATCGCCAACCAAAAAGGTGGAGTCGGTAAGACCACCACCGCGGTCAATCTCGCCGCCTCCCTCGCCGTCGCCGAGCAGCGCACGCTGCTCATCGATGCCGACCCGCAAGGCAATGCCACCAGCGGTTGTGGCATCTCCCGCGACGATTTCACCGTGCACTGCTATGACGTCCTCCTCGGCGAAGCCTCTGTCGATCAGGCCCTCATTCGCGGCGTCCAGTTCCGGCACCTCGACGTCCTCCCAACCACCCCGGACCTCGCCGGCGCCGAAGTCGAACTGGTGGATGCAGAAGATCGCGGTGTCCGGATGCGTAATGCATTGGCCCCGATTCGCGACCGCTACGACTTCATCTTGATCGATTGCCCCCCCTCCCTCGGGCTGATCACGCTGAACATGCTCGCCGCCGCCGATGCGATCCTCATCCCGCTCCAATGCGAGTACTACGCACTGGAAGGACTCTCACAACTGCTCGGCACCGTCCAACGCGTCCAGGACACGCTCAACCCGGCGCTCGACGTCGATAGCGTCCTCCTCACCATGTACGACGCCAGACTCAATCTCTCCCGACAAGTCGCCGCCGATGCGCGAGCCCACTTTGGAGATAAAGTCTTCGAGACGGTCGTGCCCAGAAACATCCGGCTCGCTGAAGCGCCCAGCTTCGGAAAACCGATCGTCGTGTACGATGTGGCCTCCGTTGGCGCACAAGCCTACATGGCCGTCGCACGAGAACTGATCGACCGCACCGCGCGTGCGGCAGAAAGTACGCAACAGCAATAATCACAAGCACTTATGACGCCAGAACCACCGCGCCGCCTCGGCCGGGGCCTCGATGCCCTGCTCGCGCGCAAAGACGCGAGCAAAAACGCCCCCGCCACCGCCGACAGCAGCGCGACGCCGGTCACTCGGCCCTCCACCACCCGTGGTGACATTGAACCGGCACGTGAGGAATCCCCGCTCCGCACGATTCCCCTCTCGCAGATTCGCGCCAATCCGTATCAGCCGCGCCAAGAGTTCCGGCCCGAGGATCTGGCCGACCTCGAGGCCAGCCTCCGGGTCAGCGGGCTCCTCCAGCCAATCACCGTAAGGCCCGCACCGAACGGCGCCGGTTATGAACTCATCGCGGGTGAGCGCCGATTCCGCGCCGCCGCCCGCCTTGGATGGACGGAAATCCCGGCACTCGTCAAACCGGTTGACGACAAGACGCTGCTCGTCCTCGCCATGATCGAGAACCTGCAACGCGCCGACCTCGATCCGATCGAAGAGGCCGACGGGTACCAGCGCCTCGCCGATGAGTTCCAGCTCTCGAATCAGGAAGTCGCAGACGTCGTCGGCAAAGACCGCTCGACCGTCGCCAACGCCCTCCGACTACGACAGCTGCCAGCGTCCGTCCGACGGATGCTGCAGGACAAGCAACTCACCGCCGGACACGCCCGCGCCATTCTCCCGCTGGCCACAGAACGCGCCATCGTCGACATGGCCCGCGACATCGTGAGCGGTGGGCTCTCGGTGCGAGAAGTCGAACGGCGCGTGCAGGCAGGACGTACCAAGCCCCCGGCCGCCGGAAAGAAGCGGAGCGACGCGGGCGACACCGTACCCAACGGAGCATCGGCCGCCACCGTCCGACAGATCGAAGAGCGCCTCCGCCGGAAACTCCAGACGGGCGTCTCCATTCACCTCACAGAGAAGGACAAAGGCGAACTGCGCATCGCCTTCTTTTCGAACGATGATCTGGAACGCGTGCTCAACATGATCGGCGTGACGCTCGACTGATCACTATGATCCTCGGAAAATCAGCATAGCGACAGACAGAAGCCACAATTGAACCACCACTTTTTCCGATTCCAGACGCCATGACCACCAGCAGAACGCTCGCCACCATCGCCGTCGTGTCGACCCTCGCGTGGGCCGCCGCCTGCGGCGGGGACACGAGCCGCACCGGCGCCGACAGCACCGGCGCGAAATCGATGCGCGTCGCGCTGCTGACCCCCGGCCCGATTTCGGACAAGTCGTGGAATGGCATCGCCCACGAAGGGCTGCTCGCCATCCGCGATTCCCTCGGCGCCGAAACATCCCATATCCAGACCAAGACGCCTGCCGAGTTCGACGAAAACTTCCGGCAGTACGGCGCGCAGGGATACGATCTCGTGATCGGCAACGGGTTCGAATATCAGGAGGCCGCCACCCGCGTGGCCCCCAGTTACCCGAACACCAAGTACGTCATCACCTCGGGCCGCGTCACGGCCGCCAACGTGGCCGGCATCGCCTTCGCGTTCGAGGAAGCGTCGTACCAGGCGGGTATCCTCGCCGGCGCCATGACGAAAACCAACAAAGTCGGGCTGATCGCCGGCACCGAATTGCCGCCGGTCAAGTTGAGCTTCGATGCGTTCGCGCGCGGCGCCAAGTCCGTGAACCCGAAAATCACCGTGCTCACGTCGTATATCGGCAATTGGGACGATGTGAGCGCGGGCAAGGAACAGGCGCTGGCGCAAATCGCTCAAGGGGCCGACATCATCTTTCAGAACGCGGACGCCGCCGGGCTCGGCGTCTTCCAAGCCGCGCGTGAAAAGAACGTGCTGGCGTTCGGCACCAACGCCGACCAGAACAGCGTGGCCCCTGATGTCATCATCGCCAGCGTCGTGATTGACCTGCCCAAGGCGTTTCTCATGATCGCCCGTGAAATTCAGGGGGGCACCTTCACCGGTCGCGTGATCAACCTGGGCGTCAAGGACGACGTGGTGCGCCTGATCGTCAATCCCGCGCTACGTGAGCGCGTGCCGGCCACGGCCATGGCGGCCAGCGATTCCGTTGGCCAACTGCTCAAGGCCGGAACGTTCACCGCGCTGACCGACTTGCTGCGCGGCTCGGACAGCGCGACCGTCGTACCGCCCGCGACGAAGTAACTACCGCATGCATCCTCCATCGAGCGACCGCATCCTCGCCGCCGCCAGCGGCAACGGCACATCGCTGCCACCGGTCGCCCTGGGCGACATCGTCGCAATGCTCGACGGAGAACTGCGCACTGCTGAGATCCCCGACTACCCGGGCGCCGTGAACGGCCTGCAGGTGGCCAACGGCGGCAAAGTGCATCGCGTGGCGGTCGCCGTTGACGCATCGCACGCCGCCATCGGGGAGGCCGTGATCTCGGGCGCGGACCTGCTCATCGTGCACCACGGACTATTCTGGGGTGGGGTGCAGCCCATCGTCGGCGTGACCTACGACAAGTACCGGTCGCTGCTTGCCAACAACGTGGCCGTGTACGCATCACACCTGCCGCTCGATCTGCACGCCGTGCACGGCAACAACGTACGCCTCGCCGAATCCGTGGGGCTCACCCCCGACGGTGGATTCGCGCGATTCAAAACGGTGGACATCGGTGTCACCGGTGCGGCCGACGAACCGACCGACGACATCGTGCGCCGCGTGCAGGGATTGGTGGCGCGCTATGGCGGCTCGGTGCGCACGTCGGTGCCGGCGGCCGGACGACGCACGCACCGCTGGGCGATCTGCACCGGTGGTGGTGCCTCGTCGGAGACGCTGCGCGAAGCGCGGGAGAAAGGCGTCGACACCTTGATCGTGGGCGAAGGACCGCACCACACGACCGTCGAAGCGATCGAGCATAATCTGTGCGTCGTGTATGCCGGGCACTACGCCACGGAAACGCTTGGCGTGCAGGCGCTGGGTGCCTTGCTCGAATCGCGCTTCGGATTGCCGTGGACCTTCCTGCACCTGCCGACCGGATCGTGAGCACCCCGGGAGCGCCACTGCTCTCGCTGGACGGCATCACCCACGCGTTCGGTCGGGTCGTGGCGCTGGACCGTGCATCACTGCATGTGCGGGCGGGGACCGTACACGCGCTATTGGGGGAAAACGGCGCCGGAAAAACCACCCTGATGCGGGTGGTGTTCGGACTGCTCCGTCCGGACAACGGCACCATGCGGCTGCGCGGTGCACCGACCACGCTGCGCTCGCCCGCCGACGCACTGACCCGCGGCATCGGCATGGTGCACCAGCATTTTACGCTCGTCCCGTCGATGACCGTGGCCGAAAATGTGGCGCTGGGCGGTCACGGCTGGTTTGATCCGCACCAGGCCGCGGACCGGGTACGCGAGGTGGCCGGACGGGCGGGGCTCACGATCGATCCCGCTGCGCGTGTGGAGGATCTGCCGGTGGGTGCGCAGCAGCGATGCGAAATCGTCAAAGCGCTCGCACGCAATGTGCAGCTGCTCATTCTTGACGAACCGACAGCCGTGCTGGCCCCTGCGGAAGCAACCGAGCTACTACGCTGGATGCGGGGCTACGCCGATGCCGGCCACGCCGTGGTGTTGATCACCCACAAGCTCCGTGATGCGCTGGCCATAGCCGACGACATCACCGTGTTGCATCGGGGCCGCACGGTGCTGGCCACTTCCGCCGCACAGACCACCGAGTCGGACATTGCCACCGCCATGCTGAACGGCGGCCTGACCGTGCCGCACGGACCGGACCTCGACCACCACGCCACCGTGACAGCGCATGACACCGTGCGCGCATCCGGCGCCATCATCATGCAGCTCGATCAGGCATCAGTCCGTGACGCCGACGGCGTGCTACGACTGCGATCGGCATCGATGCAGGTACGTGCCGGAGAGATCGTCGGTGTGGCCGGCGTGGAAGGGGCAGGGCAGCATCACCTGCTGCGCCTCTTGGCCGGCCGGATGACGCCGACCGCCGGACGCGTGTCGATCCCGACCCAGGTGGGATTCGTACCGGAAGACCGTCACCGTGATGCGTTGCTGCTGGATGCCCCACTCTTTGAAAACATCGCGCTGCAAGGCGCCGGCGTACGGGATGGCGTGGTGAACTGGCCGGCCTTCCGACAACGCACCGGCACACTGCTGCAGCACTATGACGTGCGCGCCTCGGGGCCCGACGCACTCGCGCGGACGCTCTCTGGGGGCAATCAGCAAAAGCTCGTCGTTGGACGCGAACTCGAAGCCTCACGGGAGGCGCTCGTCGTGGAGAATCCGTCGCGCGGGCTCGACTTTGTGGCCACCGCCGCCGTTCACCGGGCGCTGCGCGCCGCGCGTGATACGGGAACAGCGGTGGTCGTGTACAGCAGCGATCTCGACGAAGTCCTGCAGTTGGCGGACACCGTGTACGCCATGCACGACGGTGCACTGATCCCCGTGGCCCGCGATCGAGATGCCGTGGGACGCGCGATGCTACAGGGCGCACCGGCATGAGCAGGGCGCAGGACATCCTGACCGCTGCGCTCACGCGGGCGGTACAGTCCGCCGTCCTACGCGTGGCGCTGCTGCTGGGCATCGCCTTCGGCGTGCTGGCGTTGCTGCTGATCGCTACCGGTCATGACGTGGCACCGGCGTTGCTCGCACTGGTGCGCGGTGCCTTCGGGTCTTGGTATGCCATCACGTCGGCGACGATGGTGCGCATGGTGCCTCTGGCCTTGGCCGGGCTGGCCGTATCCGTGGCGTTCCGCGCCGGCATTCTAAACATCGGCGCGGAGGGGCAGCTCTTGGTGGGAGCGGCCGCCGCGACGGCACTGGGCGCCGCACTCACGCCGATGCCGAGCATCGTCGCCATCCCCGTGATGCTGGTGGGCGGTGCCATGGCCGGCGGCCTGTGGGCGGCGGCGGCCGGCGCGCTACGCCTGCGCTTCGGTGTGCTGGAAGTGATCAGCACCATCATGCTGAACTTCATTGCCGAATACCTCACCGGTTGGCTGGTCCGCGGACCGCTGCAGGAACCCACGCGCATCAATCCGCAGTCGGTCACCCTGCCGCCGGCGCTGCAACTGCCGGTGCTGTTCGATGGCACGCGACTGCACGCGGGAGTCATCATCGCGCTGTTGGCTGCCGTCGCGCTCTGGTGGTGGCTGCGCCATACCGCCGCCGGCTTCCGTGTCCGGGCGGTCGGCGCGAGCCCAACCGCTTCCGCCAGCGCCGGCATGATCGACGTTCCGCGCACGCTATTCGGCGCGTTCCTGCTCAGCGGCCTGCTGGCCGGACTGGCCGGTGCGGTGGAATACACCGGCGTCACTTTTGCGTTGTACGAAAACTTCTCCCCGGGGTACGGCTACACCGCGATCGCCGTGGCGCTGCTGGCGCGGCTACACCCCCTCGGTGTGCTGGGCACCGCGCTGCTGTTCGGCGCGCTCGAGGCGGGCGCCAACGCGATGCAGCGTGACGCCGGGGTGCCGAGCGTGGTGGTGTCGGTCGTGGAAGCGCTCTTGATTCTGCTGGTCGTGGCGGCCGATCGCTGGCGCGTGTCGCGCACGCCGGCGGCGGCGAGCCTGGAGGCGGGCACATGAGCGACGCGCTGGCCACCGGTGTCGGCGCGCTGGCCGTGGGGGCCGGATTGCTCGAGGCCACCGTGCGCACCGCGACCCCGTTGGCGTGGGCCGCGCTTGGCGAAACCGTGAGCGAGCGGGCCGGGGTGATCAACATCGGCTTGGAAGGATCCATCATCGCCGGGGCATTGGGCGCGACCATCGCCGCCGGCGCGGTCGGAGCCGGGGCATTGGGTGTGGCGGGCGGGTTCGCCGCGGGCGCGCTGGCGGGGCTGGTGGTGGCAGCGCTCTTCGCTCTGTTCACCGTGGGGATCCGTGCCGACCAGATCATCACCGGCACCGCCATGACCCTGTTGGCGATGGGACTCACCGGCACGGTCTACCGCACAGTGTACGGGACCGGGGGGGTGGCACTCACGACCCCGACGGCCGCCATCTACGCCGTACCCTGGCTCTCCGACCTGCCGCTCATCGGCCACGCCTTGTTCTCGCAGCCGCTAGTGACCTACGCCCTGTACGTGATCGCCCCCCTGCTGGCGTGGTGGATGCAGCGCACCCACGCCGGGCTCGCCTTGCGGGCGGCGGGGGAATACCCCGAGGCGGCGATCGCGGCCGGCGTGTCCCCCCGCCGTATTCAAGCGGTCGCGGTACTCTTCGGCGGCGCGATGGCCGGAGTGGCCGGCGCCACGCTGGTACTCGCCCAGGCCGGCACCTTCGCAGAAGAGATGTCTGCCGGCCGGGGCTTTATCGCCATCGCCATCGTGGTGCTCGGGCGATGGCGCCCGCTCGGGGTCGCCGCGGCGGCGCTGCTGTTCGGCGCGGCCACCTCGTTGCAGACGCTGTTTCAGGCCATGGGATGGAGCGGCGTTCCGTACCAGCTGTTTCTGGCGGTGCCGTATCTGCTCACCCTGATCGTGCTGGCCATGACCGGCCGGCGCGGCCGCCCGCGTGCCGGGTAACGGGCACACGGCGCGCGCCGACGGGTTCCGGCGTCGCACACCAGCACCCATCGGGGAATCGGCGTAATCTCCACAGCGGTCCCTGACGATCCACCTCCCGCGCGACCGCGGCCCCCACAGCTCCGCCTCCTCATGCTCCTGTCGCACACCCTGCGCGCCGCCGCCCTCACGCTCGTGTCGGTCCCGGCGCTACTGCACGCGCAGTCGCGCAAGCCTATCACCGACGAAGCCGCCGTGATGGCGAGCGCCAAGACGGTGCACGCAGCCGTGCTCTCCATCGATACGCACGTCGACATCGCGCCGAACAACTTCACGGCGGCGGGCCCGAACTACACGCAGAAACTGCCGCGGACGCAGGTTGATCTCGCCAAGATGGAGGAAGGCGGACTGGGTGGCGCCTTCCTGGTGGTGTATGTGGGTCAGTCGCCGAAACTCGACGCCGAAGGATTCGCCAGCGCCAACGCACAGGCCCTCGAGAAATTCGACGCGATCCATCGCCTTACCGAACAGCTGGCGCCGGCGCGCGCGGAAATCGCCTACACCGCCGCCGATGCGCGCCGCATTCATGCGGCGGGGAAGCGCGTGATCTTCATCGGGGTCGAGAACGGCTTTCCGATCGGCGCCGACCTCACGAACGTCCAGCGCTTCTTCGAGCGCGGCGGTCGCTACATGTCGCTGGCCCACAACGGCCACAGCCAGCTCTCCGACTCGAACACGGGAGAGCGCGACGGGGTGTGGCTGCACAACGGCCTCAGTGTGTTGGGCCGGCAGGTGATCGCCGAGATGAACCGGCTGGGCATGATGATCGACGTGTCGCATCCGTCCAAGCAGTCGATGCTGCAGACGATCGCCCTCTCGAAGGCACCGATCATCGCCTCGCATTCCGGCGTGCGCGCGATCTGCAATCACAGCCGCAACATGGACGACGAGCAGCTGCAGGCGCTGAAGAAGAACGGCGGCGTGATTCAGCTCGTGGCGTTCAACAGCTACGTGAAGTGCGATCCCACGCGCGACGTACCGCGCGAACAGGCGCGCGCCGCCGCGATGACCGATCTGCGCACCGAGTTCGGCATCACGGCCACCGATCGTCGGGAGCAGCAAGCGCAGATCCAGGCGCTCGCCGACGAGAAGCGCAACGCGTATCTCGCGAAGCAGGAAGACATCACGGCGCGCCGCTACCCGTCGGATCCACCGGCGAATGTGGCGGACTTCGTGAATCACATCGACTACGTGGTGAAGCTGATCGGCATCGACCACGTGGGGATCAGCTCCGACTTCGACGGCGGCGGCGGCGTGGACGGCTGGCGCAACGCGTCGGAATCTTTGAACGTCACGGCGGAACTCGTGCGCCGCGGCTACTCGAAGGGCGAGATCGAGCAGATCTGGGGCGGCAATCTGCTGCGGGTGATGGAGCGCGTGGAGAAGGCGGCGGCGGGATCGCAGCGCTAAACTGGCCCCGCGCCGCCATTACCCCAGCAGCAGCTGCAGCTCCGCTTTTCCGACACCCGCCAGTCCGCCCTGGTCCTCGCTGAGAATGGCGTCGGCGAGCGCCCGCTTGCTGGCCTGCAGCTCGAGGATCTTGGACTCGATCGTGTCCCGCGCCACCACGCGCGTCGCGATCACCTGACTGGTCTGGCCGATGCGATGCGCCCGGTCGATCGCCTGCGCTTCCACGGCCGG
>CANJOX010000011.1 GCA_947475795.1 Gemmatimonadota bacterium | reverse complement strand
GATTTGCTCGGCGCCGTTCGCGACGCCGATCTGCTCGGCGAGCATGCGCAGGAGCGCGCCCTGCCGGCGCTGCAGCGCGCCCTCGGTGCCGTGGCACTGGGGCACTACGAGGCGTTCACCCGGGACTGGTGCGAGCGGCTCGACGTCGTCCTGAAAACACTCGACGGCGCTGTCGTCGCACTGCGACGCGACGGCGCACCCAGAACCGCGAGCGGTGTACCGCTCGAGATCGAACGCAAGTACCTGCTCACGCGCGTCCCGCCCGTGGCGGCGGCCACGCCGCCCACGCGCATCGAGCAGGGATGGCTCCCCGGTACGGCCCTCCGTGAGCGCCTGCGTCGCACCACCGCCCCGGACGGGACGGTGCAGTGCTGGCGCAACGTCAAGCTCGGGCCGGCGCAGGCACGGATCGAGATCGACGAGGGCACGAGCCGGGCGCTGTTCGACGCCATGTGGCCGCTCACCAGCGAGGCGCGCGTTCGCAAACAGCGCCATGTGGTGCGCGAGGGCGCCTATGCGTGGGAGATCGACGTCTTCCTCGATCGCGAGTTGGTGCTCGCGGAAGTGGAGCTGTCCGGACTCGACGACCGCCCCATACTGCCGGACTGGCTGGCCCCCTACGTCGAGCGCGACGTCACGGGCGAGCCGGCGTTCTTCAATTCGGTGCTGGCCCGCCCCGATCGCCCCAGCGCTGAGACCCCCACATGACGCTGCGTCAACTCACAGGCTCCCTGAGGGACCGATGCTGACCTCCATGCAACCGATCCGCGACCGGCGGGACCGCGTGGTGGGCTATGCGGTGTCCACGTGTCCGACTTCGCGGTACGCCGGGGGCATCGATACCGATGACGATGCCCGGCAGCTCGTCGACATGGTGTCGGCGCTGTCTCGCCTCGCCGGACGCAGTCTCGTGGTACCAGTCACGCCGGCCATCGTGCGGGACGGTGCCCTCACGCGCTTCGCCTCGACGGATACCGTGTGGATGGTCGCGACCGACGCCTTGGAAGATCCGGCGACCCGTCGCGCCGTGGATCGTCTGGTCGGTGCCGGCTGTCACTTCGCGCTGCAGGGCTTCCCCGAAGGCGAGCCGCTGCCGCCGTCGCTCGCGGGCAGCACCATCGTGCTCGACGCCGCACGCACCCCGCCCAGCACCCTTGAATCGCGCCTCCGTGTCCTGCTCGACGCGGGGCTTCGTCCGCTGGTGCGTGGGGTCGACAACCGGCTGACCCGCCATCGCGTCGTGTTGTCGGGGGGGGCGCTATACAGCGGCCGCCCGCTGGCCCGCGGCGCCGGGGTGCCGGTGGACCGCGACGCCGAAGCGAGTGTGCGCCGGGCCGTGACCATGCTCGCGGCGTTTGCCGACGGACGCCCCACCGATGCGTCGTTCGACAGCTACGTGCAGGACGATCCGCACCTGTCCGCGTCGCTCCTGCGTGCCGTGGGCTCCGCGTCGATGGCGGTGCGTGGGCCACGATCGGTGACACACGCCATCACTGTCCTCGGACGCGATGTCATCATGGATCAGCTCGTGTCGGTCACGGCCCGGCTGATCGGCGACGCGGCGCAGGACCCGGAGCTGTCCTTCATGGCGCTGCGTCGTGCCCGCGCCTGCGAGCGCATCGGTGCCGCGCTGGACAACGCGCCGCATCCGCGCATGCGCCTGTTGGCGGGGTTGCTCTCGACGCTCGAGTTCGCCCTCGGTGCGTCGGCACCGATGCTGGCGGAACAGCTGCCGCTGCCGGCGCCGCTGCGCGATGCGATGGTCGAGCGCGCGCTCCCCGTCGGTCAGCTGCTCGACGTGATCGATGCCCTCGAGAACGGCTGGTGGGACGACTTCATCGCGCGCTGCGTGCGGCTGGGGATCGCGCCGGCCGTCGTCACCGATGCGTGGCTGGCCGCATGGCGATCGGCGCGTGACGAGCTTGGCATGGCCCGGGCCGAGCCGAGCACATGACGGCCATACCGCGCACCACCCATACCGGCGCGCCGCGCGTGGGCGCCGCATGAGCGCCACGCCGCGGGAGTATCTGGTGGACCGTTTTGCCAGCGACGCCATCGTCCTGCGCGAACGGGTGGCGCTGCTGGCGCGTGGCACCACGGTGCCCGGCCCCGATCTCGCGACGTCGCGCCGCATGGCCGCCGCCTGCGATGAGGTGGCCGACATGCTGCGCGCCATCGCGGACACCGGCGACGCGACCACGGAGCTGGACGCACTCGGGGCCTTGATCCCCCTGTTGGAGGCCCGGGCCGCCGCGCAACAGGGCACGCCGGCCGTGCGCTCCGTCTACGCCGGTGCCGCCACCCGGATCCGGGAAGTGCGCGATGCGGAAGCGCGGGCCGCCGAGGCACACGCGTTGGATGGGGCGGACGACGACGCGATCCCTGAGGATGCGCTGGACGACGATGAGGTTGACGACGATGAAGTTGACGACGATGACCTCGCCGACGACGATCATCCGACGGATCGGGCGTAGACCGTGCGCCACGACGACGACGAGACGTCGGTGCCCGGGAAGGTCCGCCTCGACAAGTGGCTGTGGGCCGCACGGTTCTTCAAGACGCGTGCGCTCGCCGCGGAGGCGATCGACGGGGGCAAGGTCGATGTGCATGGTGATCGCGCCAAGCGGGCCAAGCTGGTGCAAGCGGGCGACGAGATCCGGCTCCGACAGGGGCCGATCGAATGGCAGCTGCTGGTGAAGGGGGTCGCCGAACGTCGGGGATCGGCCGAGATCGCGCAGCAGTTGTACGAGGAAACGGAGGCCGGACGGCGCAAGCGGGAAGCCGCGCAGCAGCAGCTCCGTAGCATGCCGGCCGCGTTTGCGTTTGGTGACAGCAAGCCGGGGAAACGCGATCGCCGGGAGCTGCGCCGCCTCAAAGGCGGCGACTGAGGCCGTCGCCGCGATGGCGCATCGGGATGAATTCGCATTCACCCTATCTCAGCTGTAACGTTTTCGCATTATCCTAGGACGGCAGAGTACGGTGCCGGATGCACGCCCAGCACGACAGGGTTATGAACACCTCTCACACCGATAGCCGCATGCGCATTCTCGTCATCGAAGATGATCGGCTCGTCGCCGACCTCATGCGTCAGGTCCTCGAAGACGATGGCTACGCCGTCGACATCGCCGCGATCGGCGGAGAAGGCCAGCGACTCGCGATGGCCACCGCGTACGATGCGATCGTCCTCGACCTCGAGCTGCCCGATCGCAGCGGGCTCTCCGTGCTGCAGGAGCTCCGACGCGAGGGATCCGTCACGCCGATCGTCGTCGCGACGGCGCACGACACCGCCGCCGACGTGGTGCGGGCGCTCGATGCCGGCGCCGACGACTACCTGCAGAAACCGTTTCCGAACGAAGTGCTGGCGGCGCGCGTGCGCGCCGCGATCCGCCGCGGTGGCGCGCGCTCGATGGAGCGCGTGAGTGCCGGCGACCTGACGCTCAACCGCGTCACACATGACGTGCAGTGCCAGGGGAAACCCGTCACGCTCACCGCGCGTCAGTACGCACTGCTCGAGTTCCTGGCGATGCGCGCCGGCGAAACCGTGACCCGTCCCATCCTGCTCGAATACGTGTGGCATCTGCAGTTCGATCCGGGATCGAACGTGGTCGATGTGCACGTCGCGCAGCTGCGCAAACGCCTGCGCGAGTCGGGGAGTGTGGTCGATATCCGCACCGTGCGCGGCGAAGGCTACTCGCTCGATCTCGGCTGATCCGCCGAACGCCCGACGGCACTAAGCGCCCGTGCGACGATCATCCCGATCGATTCGCCGGGCGCTTGGTACATCACGCACATCGCCGGCGACGCGGCGAGCACCGGCGCGAGCACAGCCTGCACATGCTCGTCGGCGTGATCCCCCAGCACGATCAACGCCGGCATCCCCACGCGTAGCGCTTTGGCCAACTCCGCCGGCCGGCTGGCCACCCGTGTGTGCACCCCCGCCGCCCGCAGCAGCGTGTCGCCCTGCCGCCGGAGCTCGCGGTCGGCGGCGTACACCACGACCACGGGCGGCGTACCCACTAGAGCACCGCGATCGCGGAGATCTCGACCAGGATCCCGCGCAGTGAGGCCCCGACCACCGCGCGCGTGGGATACGGCGGCGACATGATAGTGCGATACACCCGGTCAAACGTGCCCCAGTCGTTCTCGTCGGCCAGATACACCGTCATGCTCACCACATTGGCGAAGGTGGCACCGCCGGCGATGAGGATCCGTTCCATGTTGGCCAGCGTCAGACGCGTCTGCGCCTCCACGTCGCCCTCAAGAATTTCGCCGGTGGCCTGATCGCGCGGCGTCTGCCCGGAGACGAACAGCAAGTTCGAAATATTTGCGGTGCGCACGCCCGGAGAGTAGGCTCCCGCAGGCGCCGGGACGTTCGGCAGCTCGACAGGCGTCCACAGGCGATCCGGCGCGGTGTCTGGGTGTGACATGTTCACAGTCTCGGGGAAGGGGGCGTGATGGCGACGTATCTCGAACAACTCGAGACACCGGTACCGATCGTTGATCTGGATCGGCTCTCGTTCAATCTGGACCGGATGGCGGCATACGCCACCCTACACGGGCTGCAGCTTCGGCCACATGTCAAGACCCACAAATCGCCGCGCATCGCCGCCGAGCAATTGCGACTCGGCGCCGTGGGTCTCACCTGCGCCACGCTGCGCGAGGCTGAAGTGATGTCGGAGGTGTGCGACGACCTGCTGGTGGCCTATCCGCCCGTCGGTGCGGCCCGCCTCGAGCGGCTCGCGCGTCTGTCACCCGACGTGCGCGTGTCCGTGGCCGCCGACGACGCGCAGGCCCTCGATGCGCTCAATGTGGCGGCGCGCCTCGGCCGCCGGCAATTCGACGTGCTCGTCGAAGTTGACCTCGGCATGCATCGCGTGGGGGTGTCGTCGCCGGAGCGTGCCATCGCGATCGCCCGGCACGTCGAGCGCGCGTCAGCGCTGCAGTTTGCCGGGATCCTGTTCTATCCGGGACACATCCGCGACGCCGTGGAGGCGCAGGCGGCGGCCCTGGGGCAGCTCAGTGCCGACATCGCGCAGTATGTCGGCGCACTGACCGACGCGGGGCTTCCGCCGCGTGTGGTGAGCGGAGGCTCCACGCCCGCGGCGTGGCGCATGCACGAAGTGCCCGGCGTGACCGAAGTGCGCCCCGGCACGTACGTGTACAACGATCGCACCACCGCCCGCATCGGGGCATGCGACTGGGACGATTGCGCGCTGACCATTCTGGCCACGGTGGTGAGCACCGCCGTCAAAGGACAGGCCGTGATTGACGCCGGCACCAAGGCGCTCGGGCGCGAGCCCCTCCGCGCGGATGGCGACGGCTACGGCGCGTTGCTGGACCACCCCGAGGTGGTCGTGGCCCGCATGTCCGAAGAGCACGGCATCCTCGATCTCACGCAAACCGCGTGGCGCCCCCGCTTGGGCGATCAGGTGCGCGTGGTACCCAACCACGTCTGCATCGCGGTCCACAACTTCGACGAGATCATCGGCGTGCGTGGCCACGCCGTGGAAACGCGCTGGCCGGTGGCGGCGCGGGGACGCGGCCCGGCCATCGACGAGCTGTCGGAAGGCCCCTCCCGCCCGCGCGCCGTGTAAGGCACTCAATAGCGCGCGATGGCGCCGGTGCGCCCCCGGGCGAGCTTTACCAGGTCCATCGGCGCCAGCGCCAGCTCGAGCCCGCGGCGCCCGGCGCTGATGTGCACGCGGGGGTGGGCGAGCGCGCTCGCATCGACCACCACCGGCAGTGGTTTTTTCTGCCCCAGTGGACTGATGCCCCCCACCACGTACCCGGTGGCGCGCTCGGCCGCGGCGGGATCGGCCATGCGTGCACGGCGCGCGCCGACGGCCGCCGCCAGCGCTTTCAGATCGAGCATGGCCAGCACCGGCACCACCGCGCACACCAGCCCGACGCCCTCGGCATCGGCCACGAGCGTCTTGAACACGGTGGCGGCGTCCAGCCCCAGCGCGTCCACCGCTTCTTTCCCGTACGAGGCAACGGCGGGATCGTGGTCGTACGACAGCACCTCATGCGCGATCCCGCGCGCGCGGACCAGCAGGATGGCAGGCGTCATCCTGCAACATTGCCGCTAGCTTCCGGGATCGCCACCGCTCCCGCTGCCATGACCGCTCCCCCGCCCCGCCGCATCCTCCTGATCGATGCCGACGCGTTCTTCGTCGCCGTCGCGCGTCAGGTCGACCCCGAGGGCGCGGGGCGCGCGGCGCTCCTGATCGTGGGCGGGCGCCCGGGATCCCGTGGTGTGGTGTGCAGCGCGTCCTACGAGTGCCGGGCGTACGGCGTGCGATCCGCGATGCCCATCGCGCGCGCCCTCAAGCTCTGCCCGCAGGCCACCTGCGTCCCGGTGCCGCGCGGCGCCTGCAGCGCGCGCAGCCGCGACATCCAGCAGGTGCTCGCGCGCTTCGCGCCCGTCGTGCAGGCGTCCAGCATCGACGAGTGGTACTGCGACATGGGGGGCACCGAGGCGCTGTACGGACACGAGTCGCTGGCCGCCACGGCGCAGCGCATCCGCGCGGCCGTGTTCGAATCCACCGGCCTCACCGTCTCCATCGGCGGCGGCACGTCGCGCCTCGTGGCCAAGATGGCCGTGGAATCGGCCAAGCCCA
Source organism: Gemmatimonadota bacterium (assembly GCA_947475795.1). The sequence continues at coordinate 14,363 of CANJOX010000011.1, read as the reverse complement.
AGCCGGGCACGGGCGCCACCGGCGTGCACTGTGTCGCCCCCGGTGACGAGGCTGCGTTTCTGGCCCCGCTGCGGCTGGCGGATCTGCCCATGGTAGGCCCGCGCTTCGCCGCCACGCTGGAGCGGATGGGACTCGAACGGATCGCCGAGGCGCAGCGCTGGACGGTGGCCGCGCTCCAGGCTCGGCTCGGCGAACGGGCGGGGGCGTGGCTGCACGGGCGCGTGCGCGGCATCGACCACAGCCTCGTGACGCCGCGCGAGACGCAGAAGCAGGTCAGCCGGGAAGAGACCTTCGGGCGGGATCTGCACGACGACGACCTGATCGAGCGCGAGCTGCTGCGGCTGGCCGTGCGTGTGAGCACCGACCTGCGTCGCCAGGGGCTCCGGGCGCGGACGGTGACCGTCAAGCTCAAGGACGCCGACTTCACCACCCGGTCGGCGCAGCGCACCCTGGCCGCACCGATCGAGTCGGAGAAGTCCGTGGCGAAGGCGGCGCGGGTCCTCTTCCGGGCGCTGCGGGCCAAACGCCGGGTGGGGGTGCGTCTGCTGGGCATCGGGCTGTCGCACTTCGATGACGAGCCCGCTGGGGGCGGCGCCGCGACCCAACTGGGGCTGTTCGCCACCCCCCACGTCGCCGCCACCGAGGCCGAGCCGGTGGAGAGCGCCCGCGACCGCGCACTCACCCGGGCACTGGATCGGATCCGCGACCGTTATGGCAGCACCGCCATCCTTCCCGCCCGGCTGGTGGATCGCGCCGACGAGCCGTCGCGCGATACCGGCCCGAGGGTGGAAGAATGACGACGGTGTGTGTAGTTTCCGTTCGGTTCCGCCCCGACCCAGGGGCGCTCATCTGTGCGCGTGCCGTGTGTCGTGGCCGTGTGCGCTTTCCTGTCGGGGTGTCTCCATGAGTGTTGCGTACGATCCGAATAAGCTGGGCTGGGGCGCGGCCGCCGTGACCACCGTGGCCACGCTGGGGCTGCTGTTCACCGCCTACACGATCCACAACAACACGTACCGCCATCCGCGCGACCCGATGAACCAGCAGGTGTATCACGCGGAAGACAACGCGGCCCACGCCGCGCCCGCCGCGCATGGGGAGGCCCCGCATGCCGAGGCCGCCGCTGACGCGGCGCCTGCCGCCGAAGCCAAGCACTAAAGCGGCACCCGCCGCTCGGGCACCAGAAACGCCGCGGTCCCTCGGGACAGCGGCGTTTTTTGCGCCTGATTCATTTCATCGTTTTTCTCTATGTAATGCAATCAAACAATCGCTTTGACCTATAAATAGATCGTCGTCATGATGCGATATGCCACTACTCACCACACTGCAGGCCAACCTCCTCTCGCCGATTCCGCTCGCGTTCGCCCTCGGGGTGACCGCCCGCCTGGTGAAGAGTGAGCTGTCGCTGCCGAAGGATCTGTACGCCTCGCTGTCGATCTACCTGCTCTTCGCCCTCGGCCTGAAGGGCGGCGTCGAGCTGTCGCACGCGTCACTCGAGGCCGTGCTCCGGCCGGTGGGCGCAACGCTGCTGCTGGGCACCATCACGCCGCTGATCACCTACGCCACCATGCGCTACGCGGGGCGCTTCGGTGCCATCGACAGCGCCGCGATGGCGGCCCACTACGGCTCCGTGAGCGCGGTGACGTTCATCGCCGCGCAACAGTTCGTCCAGCGCGTCGGGACGCCGGCCGAAGGGTTTATGCCCACCTTGCTCACGCTGCTCGAGAGCCCCGGCATCCACATCGCGCTGCTCATCGGCGCGGTGGAACGCGCCAAGCTCCAGAAGGCCACGGGCACGCTGACCGGTGGCGGCATCGGCGCGGTGTTGCACGAAGTTCTCACCGGACGCACGATGATCCTGCTGGTCGGTGGACTATTCGTCGGGTTACTGATGGGCAACTCGGGATGGACCGCCGTCGCTCCGTTCTTCGACAGCGGCTTCAAGGGCGCCCTCATGCTGTTCCTGCTCGAGATGGGGATCGTGGCCGGCGCGCGCCTCGGCGACCTCAAGAAAGTGGGGCCGTTTCTGCTGGCGTTCGGCATGCTGATGCCGATCGTGCACGGGACCATCGGCGCGCTGCTCGGCACGTGGGCCGGACTCTCCGTGGGCGGGGCCACCGTGCTCGCCACCATGGCCGCGAGCGCCAGCTACATCGCCGCGCCGCCGGCCGTCCGTCTCACGCTCCCCGAGGCGAATCCCACCTACACCCTCACCGCCGCGCTGGCCATCACGTTCCCCTTCAACATCCTCGCGGGAATCCCCCTGTATCACACGATTGCGACCGCGCTGAGCGCCTGAGGAGCCCGACATGCACACCTATCCCCTGAAGCTCATCACCATCATCGCCGAACCGGTCCTGGAGGCACGGATCACCACGGAGTTGCGCACGCTCGGCGCCACCGGGTTTACCGTGGTTGACGGGCGCGGTGGCGGATCACGGGCACTGCACGCCACGGACATTCCCGGGATCAACATCCGCATCGAAAGCATCGTCACGGCGGCCGTCGCCGAGCGGATTGTCGAACACATCGCGGCGCAGTACTTCACGGACTACTCCGTGATCGCCTACGTGAGCGACGTGGCCGTCGTACGCAGCGAAAAATACGAAGCCCATCCCCGCACGACGCATCGCTGATGTGCGCCGCGCTCTACGTCCGCTCGAGTGAGCCATGCCACCGTCGCTGAACACGCTGAACTACCAGCACCTGCTGTACTTCTGGACCGTGGCGCGCGAAGGCAGTATCACGCGCGCCACCACGGTGCTGCATCTCACGCAGCCAACGATCAGCGCGCAGATCAAGCTGCTCGAGCAGTCGTTCGACTCACCGTTGTTCCTCCGGCGCGGCCGCTCGCTGGTACTGACCGAGACGGGACATCTCGTCTTTCACTACGCCGACGAGATCTTTCGCACGGGCCGCGAGCTGACCGACGCGCTGGTGCGCGGTGACGGCCGTGCCCCGACGCGACTGGTGGTGGGCATTTCGGACTCCCTGCCCAAGCTCACCACGTGGCGCTTGCTCCGCCCGGCGCTCGAGGCCACGCCCGGGTTGCGACTCACCTGTCGCATCGACAAGACGGAACGTCTGGTAGCCGATCTCGCGGTACATGCACTCGACGTGGTGCTGGCCGACGCCCCGTTCTCGCCCTCACTGCCGGTGACGCTCTTCAATCACCTGCTCGGCGAGTGCGGCGTGACGGTGTTCGGCGCGGAGGCCCTCGCGGCAAAGTACCGGCGCAAATTTCCGGGATCGCTCACCGGGGCCCCGTTCATTATGCCCACGCCGAACACCGCCATGCGGCGCTCACTCGATGCGTGGTCGGTCGAAGCCGATGTCCGGCCACTGATCGTGTGCGAGGCGGAAGACGTGGCGCTGCTGCAGGTGTTCGGGCAGGAAGGGATGGGGCTGTTCGCCGCGCCGACGGTCGTGGAGGCCCAGATCCGCCGGCAGTACAACGTGCGCGTGGTGGGCCGGCTCCCCGCCGTGCGCGAACGGTTCTATGCGATCAGCGCCGAACGGAAACTCGCTCACCCTTCGGTGGTGGCGATCACCGACGCGGCGCGCGCCACCCTGTTCAGCTCATGACGGCAGCGGCACGGTGAACCAGAACTCACTTCCCGTGCCGAGCGTGCTGTCCACACCGATGGTGCCATCGTGCGCCTCCACGATTCCCTTCGCGATGAACAGCCCCAACCCCGACCCCGCGCGCAGCAGGCGCGGGGCCTGCCAGTAGCGCTCGAACAGCCGCGGCACATCGTCGGCACTCAACCCGGGGCCGGTGTCGCGCACGGCCACCCGGATCGCGTTGCCGCGCACCTGCGCACTGAGCACGATCTCTCCGCCGTGGGGCGTGAAGCGCACCGCGTTGCCCAGCAGATTGGATAGCACTTGCTGCAGCCGCCGCTGGTCGGCGAGCACCGGCGGCAGGTCGTCGTCGATCAGCCGCACAAAGCGCAACACCGCGTCTTCCATCACCGGCTCGAACATGTCGGCCGATTCCTTTACGATCTCGGACAGCGACACGGGCCGCCGCTCCACCCGGAGCCGTGCGGCGGAGATGCGTGAGACGTCCTGCAGATCCTGGATCAATCCATCGGCCTGACGCGCGGCCCCGCGGATGGCTTCGACTTCCTCACGCTCCATCAGGGGCCGCTCATCCCCCGGCTCGCGGCTGAGCACCGCGCCGGTGAGCATCACGATCGCGTTCACCGGATTGCGCAGGTCGTGCGACACGATGGCCAGCATGTCGTCGCGTTCGCGCACGGCGGTGCGCGATTCCTGATACAGGCGCGCATTCTCGAGCGCGAGCGCGGCGAGGCCCGCAAACTGGTCGGCCACGTACACCTCGTCGGTCGTGTGCACGGCACCGGCGCGGGTGCGCACCAGATGCAGGGCGCCGATGGCCCGCCCACCGGCGCGCACCGGCACCAGCAGCACCGAACTGGCCCCCAGCCCTTCCACCCGAGCGCGCAACGCAGGGTCGCGGAAGTTCGCGGCCAGCCACGCGGGAATGTCGGCGATGCGTTGCGCCTCGGATTCGCGCGCCACGCGCCCGGCACTCGTGGCCGGCAAGTCGGGATCGCGCGACTCGGCCACCCGCGATACCAGCGCCGCCGTGTCGTCGTGACGCCGGACGTCCATGTGCGTGGCTGCTGCACGACGGATGTTCCCCTCCGGCGCCAGCAGCTCGAGCAGACTCCAATCACCGAGCAACGGCACGGGCAACTCGGCAATGGTGGCCATGGTGGATTCCACGTCGAGCGACGCCGCCAGCACCCATCCGGCGGTGGCGAGCAGCCGCTGCCGGTCCTCGCCGCGGCGACGATCACTGGCGTCACGCAGCGTGACCATGAAGGTGCGCTCACCCTCCATCGTCACGCGGGCGATCGACGCATCCGCGGGGAACTGCTCCCCGTTTCGGCGCAGTCCGGCGATCTCGCGCCGCTCGGCCATGCGGCGCGACTCGGCGCTCCCCTCAGCAAAGGTGTGGACGTGCCCGCGATGCACCGCGCGGACGCCCGTGGGTAACAGCCGGTCGAGCGGCTGCCCCAGCATCTCCGCTTCGGACCACCCAAAGATTTCTTCCGCGCCCTTATTGAAACGGACAATACGGAACTGATCATTGAGTACGATAATGGCGTCGGCGGCAATATCGACAATCGCTGCGATGGCGGCATTGGAATGCGTGTCTGGCATGTGAGATACAGTAGCGTGCGACGCCGGTATGTTTCCAGCGGCAACTTCAGCGGCCCCTCCGGCGCACGTCGCCTGCGATGGCGGTCCGATCCTTTTCCCGAAGGCCTTCTGATGCGCTGGACGACACTTCCACGGCTGCCGATGGCGGCGCTGGTGTTCCTGCTGGGCGGCACGCTCTCGCCGGCCTTCGTGAGCGCCGATCCGTGGCGCGGACGCATCTGGTTTGCCGGGCTGCTCCTGACCGGCATCCCGGTCGCGTGGAAAACGCTCGCCGGGCTCCTGCGTGGCCAGTTCGCCGCCGACGTGGTCGCCATGCTCGCGATCGTGGGCTCGATACTGCTGGAGCAGCCGTTGGCGGGGCTGGTGGTCGTGCTGATGCAGACCGGCGGCGAGGCACTCGATGCGTACGCGGTGGCCCGTGCCTCCGGGGCCGTGGAAGCCCTCGAGAAAGACGCCCCCCGCACCGCCCATCGCGTGGTGGACGGCGCGGTGCACGACATCGGGGCGATCGCGATCGCCCCCGGCGACGAGCTCCTGGTACGCCCCGGTGAACTGGTGCCCTGCGACGGGGTGGTCATTGGCGGGACGTCGCACGTGGACACGTCACGGCTCACCGGTGAGCCGGTGCCGGTGCGCGCCGCGGCGGGCACGTCGCTGCTGTCGGGGAGCGTGAATCAGGAGGGAGCGATCACGGTGCGTGCCGTGCGCACCTCACAGGACAGCCAGTACGCCCGCATTGTCGATCTGGTGCGCAGCGCGCAGGCGTCCAAGAGCCCGCTGCAACGCACCGCCGATCGCTGGGCCGTCTGGTTCACCCCCCTCACGATCGGGGCCTGTCTCGTGGCCTGGCTCGTGTCGCACGACTGGTCGCGCGTGCTGGCCGTCCTCGTCGTGGCCACCCCCTGCCCGCTCATTCTGGCGGCGCCGGTGGCGATCATCGGCGGGATCAACCGGGCCGCGCGCCGCGCCATCATTGTGCGCAGCGGCGGCGCGCTCGAGGCGCTGGCCACCGTAAACACGGCCGTGTTCGACAAAACCGGCACCCTCACGGTGGGTAAGCCGCGGGTGCATCAGGTGGTCACCGACGATGGACTGCCACCCGAGCAGCTGCTGGCGTTGGCGGCTGCGGTGGAACAGGGGTCGGGGCATCTGCTGGCGCGGGTGATCGTGTCGGCCGCCGAGGAACGCGGGGAGACGGTCGCGATGGCCTCGGAGCTGCTGGAAACCCCTGGGCGCGGCGTGACGGGGCGCGTGAACGGCCGGTACGTGGCCGTAGGCTCTCCGGATTTTGTGCGGGAGCAGGTGCCGGCGTTGGCCGCGCGGCTCACGGCACTCGAGGAACACGCCTCGGGGCTGCGCGCGTACGTGGCCACCGACGGCCGCCGTGATGATGAGGCCGGACATGAAGAGTCAGCGCCGGACGAGCGCCCCGCCCTCGGCCGCATCGAGTTCGCGGACGAACTCCGCGAGGAGCTGGCACCGATGTTCGCCGAGCTGGCGGCGCTGGGTATCACCGACGCGCATCTGTTCTCGGGGGACAAGACCGCCAACGTGGAGAAAATCGCGGCCGCGGTGGGGATCACGCAGTTCGCGGGGGATCTCACCGCCGAGGCCAAAGTCGGAAAGGTGGCGGCGTTGGAGCAGCGTGGACGCCGGGTGCTGATGGTCGGGGACGGCACCAACGACGCCCCGTCACTGAGCACGGCCACCGTGGGGATTGCGCTGGCCGGCCACGGCGGCGGCGTGGTGGCGGAGGCGGCCGATGTGGTGCTGCTGATTGACGATCCGCGCCGGGTCCCCGAAGCCGTGCGGATCGGGCGGCGGTCGCTGGCGATCGCGAAGCAGTCGATCGGCGTGGGGCTGGGGCTCTCGCTGGTGGGGATGGCCTTCGCCGCCGCGGGGATGCTGACGCCGGTGGCCGGCGCGCTGATTCAGGAGGCGATCGACGTGGCCGTGATTCTGAACGCCCTGCGGGCCGCGGGGAGCGGCAGTCGCACGGCGTAGTGGGCGCGCGTGCCGTGCTCCGTCCGGGTGTCACCGACGGACCGCTCCGGAGCAAAAAGAACCGCCTCGGCCGGAGCCGAGGCGGTTCTTTGCTACGTCAGCGGGGCCGAGTCAGACCGCCTTGCGACGACGGCGGGCGACGCCGGCCAGGCCGACTACGCCGGCGGCGACGAGCGCGATGCTCGCGGGTTCAGGGACCTGCGTACCGGTGCTGTAGATGGCCGCGTTCGAAACACCGCCGAGGGCGGTCAGGCCGAGGCTCCTAGTGCCGGCAGCGCCGGCGTCAAACTTGAAGAAGGCCGAGACATTCCCGTACGTGTTCGGCGAGTCGGGATAGTTACCCCAATGGATCCCCACCACCGTCCAACCGTACATCGTGGTGTTGAAGTCGGTGACACCGTTCCATGTCCCGATTTTCTCGACGATCGTGCCGGGAGTGGCCACCCCGAGATTGAAGAGGGCATTCAGCGCACCATCGGAGGGCGTGCTGCCGGTACCGCCTGACATCTCGTTCTTGTCGTAGAATCCGTCGCAGGACGAGGTGCTGTTGATGAACGATGAGAAGATGTCCGGGTTGCATCCCGCCAGATTCAGGAACGACGCAGCAGCCGAGTTGTCCGGCTTATCCGGCTTGTCGGGCTTGTCGGGCTTCGCATGGGCGACCGCGGGGGCCGCCATTAGAACGGCGGCCAGCGTGGCTTTCAGGAAGTAGTTCATGGGGAGTGATGGAGACGCGTAGAGCTGTCGCACTTGATGACATCACCTTCATCAAGAACGGTGCCAGCAGCCTACTCATGCATAACGTACCCAACGGGCACAGCTATCGCGTTACCCAACAACATGTTAGATGAGCTCATCCAATCGACGACCGGTGGCTCCGTACGGCTGAGCACGGCAGGTGTGGCCGATGCGCTACAGCAGAGTGCGGCACACTTGCCACAAAACGAAAAACCGCCCCGGCCGAAGCCGGGGCGGTTTTCACGAGCGCCTGATTCGAATCAGACCGACTTGCGACGGCGGGCCACGCCAGCGAGGCCGAGGACACCGGCGGCGACGAGCGCGAAGCTCGCGGGCTCGGGGACCTGGGTGCCGGTGCTGTAGATGGAATAGTTCGAGATGCCCTGGAGCCGAGTCAGACCGAAGCTCGTGGTACCGGTCGAAGCGAAATCGAACTTGTAGAAAGCGGAAACATTGCCGATCGAGTTGGCGGGCGCGTCGGGATAATTACCCCAGTGGAACCCAATGATCGTTACGCCGTACAGGGGCGTCGCGAAATTGGACACCCCGCCCCAGTTCGCGTTCTCGACGATCGTGCCGGGCGCCGCACCGGTGAGTGCACTGATGGCCGTGTACGCGTCGCTGCCTGAGGCGACCGTGCCCCCAGTGCCGCCGATGTTCGAGTTGCCGCCGAAGAATCCGTAGCAGGCCGTCGGGGTCAGCGCAAAGAGACCGTCGTTCAGGAGACAGGAGCCCGTCCCGGGAACGAGGCCCTGCGCCTGCGCCGAGCTGCTCAGCGTAACCGCGAACAACGATGCCGCGATGAGTTTCTTGATCATTGTGGAGCTCCTGGGATGGTGATTACGGCTGACGTTCTACTCAGCATCCATATCAAATCCCGTGCCACGACCCGCAAGCCAAACGCCCCCCCAGCGGCACAGCCAACTGCTTGCCAATCAACACGATAGCAAAGCCCAATCAATTCCGCGCAAGCATCACCGCCGACACCGCCTCCAGACCTGTTGACCACACGCGACAGTTTCCGTGGCACAGACACCGCACTGCCACTCGCCTGCGACACTCCGCCCCCCGGCCGTTACCCCGCCAGCGGCAGCGGTCCATCGGCCACACACACCCGGTCACGGCCGTTCTGCTTGGCCTTGTACAGCGCCGTGTCCGCCCGCGCCAACCACTCGCTGATCTCTTCGTTCGCCTCCAGCTGGGCCACGCCCACCGACGCGCCGATCGAGAACTCCATGGCCGGATGCGGTGACGGCATCGCCGCCATCTGCTCCTGCAGCCGCCGCGCCAACGTCTGCGCCATCTTCCAGTCGGTGTTGTGCAGGATCGCCGCGAACTCGTCGCCCCCGTAGCGACAGAGCACGTCACTCTGGCGCAGGAACACGCGGCTCAGCGCCCGCGCGAGGTTGGCGATGGCCGTGTCGCCCGCCTGGTGGCCGTACATGTCGTTCACCAGCTTCAGCTTGTCGAGGTCGATCATGAGCAGCGCCACTGGCTGACGGCTCAGCGAGAACAGCTGCACGGCGCGCGGCGCCATGAGGTCGAACAGCTTGCGATTCCCGATGCCGGTGAGTGGATCGGTGGTGCTCTCGCGGCGTGCATCCTCGAGTTGCCGCCCCATCCGGTCCAGCTTGGTGGCCAGCGACACGTACTGCGCCTGCTGCTGCTCGCGCCGCGTCTGCAGCGCCCCCTCAATGGCCAGCACCGCCCCCAACACGTCCTGTTTGATCGAACCGCCCTGCATGCGCTTGAGCGCCTGCTTGGCCCGCTCCATCTGCACTTCAGTGGTGGAATCGGCGGTGTGATCCGCCTTGACCGCGTTGTGCACCGTTTCCACACATGCCCAGAGCGCTTCCCGCAATTCGGTGATGGACGACTCCACATACCGATGCTCGTCGCGGCGCTGTTCGGTGACGGTGCGGACCACGCCGCCCCAGTCGCGCTCGATCACGCCGAGCGATGCCGCTCCCGCCCCCTCGTCGAGCGCATAGCCGAGCGTCGCGTGCCGGTGCCAGCGCCTGATCTCCTCGGCGCGCTGGTCACCCGGCCGTTCGGGGAGGTCCATCGGATAGCGCGACAGTGCGGTCAGCACCCCCCCCAGCGCGTCCAACACAAGCCCGAGCGCCGCGTCGCTGTTCGCCGCGTCACTGTTCGCCGCGTCACTGTTCGCCGCGGCGCTGTTCGCCACGGCGTGGGCCGTGGATTCCCCGGGGGCCGCAGTGGCGACACCACCGGCGATCGCGGTGAGAACAGCGGAGTTGGGGGCGCCGGTCGAACGACTGCGTTCGGATGCGGGGCGAGGCTCAGCGGCGAGCTTCTTGAAGAACATGGCGGGGATTAGGGGTTGCCTTGAGAGATCGGCACATTCTGTCCGGGAGTTTACACACCGGACGATTCGCACCGTTACGCCACCGGCACAATCGTCACACCGATCGCGCAAATGAGGCGGAATCCGGAAAAAACCCCGCTGCTAAGCCCAAGGTCCCACGAGCCCCGCCGCGCTAAAACTCCTCGTCTCGGAACGCCATGATCGCCCCCGAGCCCGACTGGATCGCCGACAGCAGCGCCGCCGCCTCCGGCAACAGGCGGCTGAAGTAGAAGTGTGCGGTCTTGAGCTTGGCCTCGAGGAATCGCGTGTTGCCGGCGCCGGCCGCCAGCTGCTGCTGCGCCACGGTCGCCATGCGGAGCCACTGCCACCCCACCGCCACATAGCCCATCAGGTTCAGGTATTCGGAGGCGGCCGCCCCCACTTCATCCGGGTTGGCGAAGCCGCGCTCGGCCAGCAACATCGTGGCCTTCTGCAACTGGTACAGCGACGCGCCCAGCGCCTTCGCGAACTCCTCAAGGCCGTTCACCTGCGCCGCCGCGTCCACGTCGCCTTTCACCAGTTCGAAGAACCGGCGCACCAGACGCCCCCCTTCCATGGGCAGCTTGCGCCCCACGAGATCGAGCGCCTGCACGGCGTTCGTGCCTTCGTAGATCTGCGCAATGCGGGCGTCGCGCACGTACTGCTCGATGCCGTACTCCTTGATGTACCCGTGTCCGCCCAGCGTCTGCAGCGCGATGTTGGTGTTGTCGAAGCCCTTGTCGGTGAGAAACGCCTTGAGCACGGGCGTCATCAGTGACACGAGGTCCTCGGCTTCCTGCCGCACCGCCGCGTCGGCGTGCCGGTGCTCCAAGTCGATGCGGATGCCCACGAAGTACGCCAGCGAGCGCATCCCTTCGTTGAACGCCTTCATGCGCAGCAGCCCCTTCCGCACGTCGGGGTGCACGAGAATGGAGTCGGCCGGCCCTGCGGGATTCTTCGGGCCCGTGAGCGCACGCCCCTGCAGCCGGTCCTTGGCATAGGCCAGCGCGTTCTGATACGCGACTTCCGCGAGCCCCAATCCCTGCAGCCCCACCGCGAGCCGCGCGCCGTTCATCATCACGAACATGGCGCGCATCCCCTTGTGCGGTTCCCCGACCAGCCAGCCGGTGGCGCCGTCGAAGTTGAGCACGCAGGTGGCCGAGGCCTTGATCCCCATCTTGTGTTCGATCGACCCGCACGTCACGCCGTTCTTCGCCCCCACGCCACCGCTCTCCGTGGGGAGGAACTTGGGCACCAGGAACAGGGAGATCCCCTTGGTGCCGCCGGGCGCATCGGGGAGCTTGGCGAGCACCAGATGCACGATGTTCTCGGTGAGATCGTGGTCGCCGGCCGAGATGAAGATCTTCTGCCCCGTGATGGCGTACGTGCCGTCCGCCGACGGCACAGCCTTGGTGTGGATCATGCCCAGGTCGGTGCCCGCGTGCGCCTCGGTGAGGCACATGGTGCCACCCCACGAGCCGTCAATCAGCTTGGGGAGGAAGCGCTGTTTCAGTGCGTCCGACCCATGGCTCATCAGCGCGCTGACCGCGCCGTGCGACAGCCCCGGGTACATGCTGAACGACAGGTTGGAGGAGCACAGCATCTCCTCCATCACGAACCGCACCGACTCGGGGAGCCCCTGGCCGCCGAACTGCGGATCGGCCGACACCCCGGTCCACCCCCCGGCGGCGTACTGCGTGTACGCCTCCTTGAAGCCACGCGGCGTGCGCACCTCACCGTTGGCGTACGTCACCCCCTCGGTGTCGCCGCTCTGATTCAGCGGGAAGAGCACCTCCTCACAGATCTTGGCGCCCTCAACGAGCACGGCATCGATCAGGTCGGGGGTCGCGTCCTCGAACCCGGGAAGCGTGGCCAGCTGCGCGACATCGTGCACGTCGTGCAGCAGAAAGCGGATATCGTCGAGGGGGGCCTTGTAGGCGGGCATGGACGGGAGTCCTCCGGGCGGGATGAACGGCGGCGGATGAGCGGCGTTCCCCAAGCTGGGGTCGATCCGGGATACCGGCAAGAGCCAATTGCGACGCCAGCGTCATGTTTTGGACCACGCGCGTACGGGGATACCCTTACAGGACACTTTTCCACGCGGGGAGCGTACAGACTGCACGCGTGTTCCCTGCCCTGTCCCGAGTCCGGTCTCCGATGAAGCAGTTTTTGACCGCCGTTGCCGCCAATCTCCTCACCATCGCGATCTGCGTCGTGGGCGGCATTCTCCTTATCGTCGGGCTGATTGCGTCGGCCGGCGCAAAAGAGCCGACCACCGTGGCCGAGGGGTCGATCCTCGTGATCGACCTCGGGCGTCCGTTCTCCGATCGCCCGGCGGAAACGCCGAAGGGCACGTTCCTCGACGAGGCGCTGTCAGCCGGCCGCGGTGACGCTATTCCGCTGCGCGCGGCGACGATGGCCCTCGCAGCCGCCGCCGACGATGACCGCATCAGCGGCATCCTGCTGCGCGGATCCGTCGCGGCCAGCGGCGACGGCACCGGCTACGCCGCGCTGCGCGAACTGCGCGCGGGGCTGGCCACCTTCCGCCGGTCGCGGAAACCGGTGCACGCCTATCTCGTGAACCCGGACACACGCGATTACTACATCGCGTCGGCGGCCAGTGTGGTCACCCTCGATCCGTTCGGCGCGCTCATGATGCCGGGACTCTCCTCCGAACAGATCTTTCTGGCGGGGATGTTCGAGAAGTACGGCATCGGGATGCAGGTGAGCCGCGTGGGTCGGTTCAAGGCGGCCGTCGAACCGTTCCTGCGCACGGACATGAGCCCGGAAAACCGGCTGCAGGTGCAGTCGTACCTGGGCGATCTGTGGAGCGAAGTGAAGCGCGGGGTGTCCGACAGCCGCGGCATTGACACGACGGCGTTGCAGGCGCTCGTGGACGCGCAGGGGATCATCCTGCCGGCCGAGGCGAAGACGGCGAAGCTCGTGGACCGGGTGGCGTATTTCGACGTGGTGCTGGACGACTTGCAGCAACTCGCCACGAAGTCGCGCTCGGCTGACAACGCGCGCGGGACCAGTGCCAAGGACAGCGCCCGCGCCGCGGAGATGGCGGCGCTGCTGGACCGTCCCACATTGCCGCAGATTGCGCTGGGTGACTACGCGCCGCTGGCCGTGGCCAAGGAGCGGAGCTTCAGCGCCAGCCAGACCATTGCCGTGGTGTACGCGGAAGGCGACATCGTGGACGGCGAGGGGGGCGACGGCATGATCGGGGGCGATGCGCTGGCGCGCGAACTGCGCCGGGTGCGCGCCGACAGCAAAGTGAAAGCCGTGGTGTTACGCGTGAACAGCCCGGGCGGCAGCGCGATCGCGTCCGAACAGATTCAGCGCGAACTCTCGCTCATCCAGCAGCGGAAACCGATTGTGGTGTCGATGGGCGCGGTGGCCGCGAGCGGCGGGTACTGGATCAGTACCGCGGCCGCGCGCGTGTTTGCGCAGCCCAACACGATCACCGGTTCCATCGGCGTGTTCGCGCTGGTGCCCAACATCAAGACGCTGGCCAACCGGAACGGTGTCACGTTCGATACGGTGAAGACGGGGCGCTACGCGGACCTGTTCAGCATTGCGCGGCCGCGCTCCGAGGCGGAGTTGGCCGTGCTGCAGCGCGGTACGGACGCGGTGTACACGGCGTTCATTGATCGCGTGGCCACGGCGCGCCGCCTGACGCCGGATTCCGTGCGCGGCATCGCCGAGGGACGCGTGTGGTCGGGGGAGGACGCGATGCGGATCGGACTGGTGGATTCCATCGGCGGGCTGGACGCCGCCCTCAAGAGCGCGGCGTCGTTGGCCAAGATCACCGGCGACTACGACGTGCACGAATACCCGCGCGCGAAGAGCGCCACCGAGAAGCTGACGGAGCTGCTGGAGAACAAGCCGACCCCCGTGGCGGCCTCGCTGGGCGCGGCGATCGGGGGGCCGTCACCGGCGGCGGGGGCGCTGCTGCAGGGGCGCGGGGCGGCGGCCTCACTGGCCCGCGACATCACGCACGAACTCGACGTGTTGCTGCGCTACAACGATCCGCGTGCGGTGTACGCGCGGCTGCCGTTCATTCTGCGCGTGCGCTGAT
>CANJOX010000010.1 GCA_947475795.1 Gemmatimonadota bacterium | reverse complement strand
TGGGCAGGTCTCCGACCACGGCACGATTACCGGTGACGGCTGGTCTGTCAGTGTTTCCGATGTCAAGAAGATCGATGGACGCATTGCTGCCATCGGCACCGTCGTGGGCGAGGTCACCTTTGGCCGGGCGCACGCCGTCGTACCGCGTGCGCGCCGACACGATACCGAGCGCAACCACACCGCGACCCACTTGCTGCACGCGGCCCTCCGCCATGTGCTGGGCGAGCATGTCCATCAGGCGGGGTCGCTCGTGTCACCCGACCGGCTGCGCTTCGATTTCACGCATCACGGTCCGCTGACGCCCGCACAACTCGCGGAGATCGAGGCGCAGGTCAACGCCGGCGTGTGGACGGCGGCACCCGTGAACACACGCGAGTCGGCGTATGCGGACGCGGTCGAGCAGGGCGCGATGGCGCTCTTCGGTGAGAAGTACGGCGATATCGTGCGCGTAGTCGAAATTCCGCAGCTCTCGGTCGAGCTGTGTGGCGGCACGCACGTGCGCAACACCGCCGAGATCGGGCTCGTGCGCATCGTGTCCGAGGGAGGCGTGGCGGCCGGTGTTCGCCGGATCGAGGCGGTGACGGGTCCCCGGGCCTTCCAGTTCCTCGCCGATCGAGAGCGGGCGCTGGTGCAGGTTGCCAGCCGGCTCAAGGTCCCCATGGCAGGGACGGCCACGAACCTCGAACAGATCGAGAAGAAAATCGACGCCTTGCTTGACGAGCGGAAGCAGCTTGAGAAGCGGCTCGACGAAGCGATGCGCGGTGGAGCGACCGGGGGCGGTCTGGCCCAGCAACTGGCTGGACAGGCGATCGACTGGCACGGTACCCGCTTGGTGGCCACCCGGGTGGACGTGTCCGACGTCAAGGCGCTGCAGGCGCTCGGTGATGCTGTACGGGAAGCGCTAGGGAGCGGTGTTGCCGTGCTTGGGGCCACGCTGGCCGACGGCAAGGGCGCGCTACTGGCGGTGTCCACCGACGACGCGCGTGATCGCGGATGGCGTGCCGACATCATCGTGCGAGAGGTCGCGGCGACGGTGGGCGGTCGCGGTGGTGGGAAGCCGCACATGGCGCAAGCCGGCGTCGAGCCGTCGCAGATCGATGCCGCGCTCGCGGCGGCCGCTGAGGTCGTGGCGCGTTTGGCGGTCGCCGGGTGAGCGACGTGGGCGGACACGCCGATCCCATGACGACGTCCACGACCACTGTCGGCGACTGGTTCGCCGCCATTCAGCCATCGCCACCCGAGGGACTCCGCGTGCGATTGACCGGGCTGCTCGAGCCGTTCGCACACCAGCCGGTGCAGCAGGTGCCGGAGGCGTGCCTCGAGGCGGGCGAACGGTTGCTGGGCGACTTGCTGGCCTCCGGATCGACCTCTCGGGAGACGGCACTCGATCTCCTGGCGGTTGATGCGTTGGTGACCTACGCCTTTCAGGCCGCGGCGGACGCACCGGACCTCATGGACGGTCGGGCAGCGCGTGCGTTGGCCAGCATTGCGGCGCTCCCCGGATCATTGAGTCTCTGAGTCCCGTGCGTCCGATGCCTGCATCGACGCACCACCGCCGGGGGATGTGCCGTGATCGATAT
Organism: Gemmatimonadota bacterium; assembly: GCA_947475795.1. Next base: position 19,497 of record CANJOX010000010.1, on the reverse strand, counting down.
TCACTCCCACCTGCTGCCCGGGGTCGATGATGGGTCGCCCTCGTTTGCGGTGTCAGTGCCGGTGCTGGAGCGGTTTGCCACGCAGGGCGTGACCACGGTGGTGTGTACGCCACACCTCAACGCCAGCCAGGCCGCGGCCGCGCCGTATGCGCGTCACCTTGACCTGCTGACCCAACTCCGGACGTTGGCTCCGGCGTCGCTGGATCTTCGGCTGGGCTGGGAGATCATGCTGGACACCCCGGGCGTCGACCTCACGGGGCGTTCACTCTGTCTCGGCAACTCCCGGGCGCTGCTGGTGGAATTCACCCGGGGCGGTCTCCCGCGAGGTGCCACGAATGAGCTGCGGCGGATTGCGCGCAGCGGTCGGACGCCGATTCTGGCGCACCCCGAGCGCTACTTTGGATGCACTCTCGACGCCGTCCGTGAGTGGCGGTCGATCGGGGTCGTGATCCAGACCGACGCGTCGGTCCTGATGGGGCGAGGCGCCCCCAGCGATCTGGCGCGTGAGCTATTGGCCCACGGCTGCATCGATATTCTGGCCTCTGACAACCACGGGGACCACCGCTCGCTCGGCGCGGCCCAGGAGTGGCTACGGGAGCGCCGTGCGGACGAGCAGCTCGACTTGCTGCTCAGAATCAACGCCGAACGGGTGCTAGGCGACGAGGATCCGCTGCCGGTCCCACCGCTCAACCAGGGGCTCCTCGGTCGCTTGTCCCGTCTGTTCGGTCGCTGACGCGGTCGATTCCCGCTACCCATACTACGCCATGTCCAACGCCGATCTCGCTTATGAGCCCCCCGCCAGCACGGCGGTGGCGCCACTGCTCGCCGCCCTCAGGGAGCTGGCGGCGACCGCCGAGCGCGTGGTGCATGAGCTGGCGCCCGATATCGAGCGCGCGCTGGCCATGGTCCGTCAGACGGTGAGCGAGGGGGGCACCTTGCTGTTCTGCGGCAACGGTGGATCGGCCGCCGATGCGCAACACATGGCTACCGAGTACGTGATCCGCTACATGCGGAATCGTCGCGCCTACCCCGCGCTCGCGCTGACCACGGACACCTCGCTGATCACGGCCGCCGGCAATGATTTCGGCTTCGATCACATATTTTCGCGGCAAGTGGAAGCGCTTGGAAAGTGTGGAGATCTTCTGATCATCCATTCCACGAGTGGAAACTCTCCGAACGTGCTGCGTGCGGCCGAAGCGGCCCGCGCCAAAGGGATTCCCGTGCTTGCCCTCAGCGCCAAGGATGGCGGGGCACTGCGGGCGCTGGCGGACCACATGATTCTGGTGCCCACGGACCGTACCGATCGTGCCCAGGAGATTCATTTGTGCATTCAGCATGCCATCTGCGACGCGATCGAGCAGACGCTTTGAACGCTCATTGAGTCTCCGGAAATCTTTTATGTATAGGGTTTACGGTAGTCACCTAAAGCATTTTCTGAGGTTTGAGCACGCATGATTTCTTTGATTGGGAAGCGGGCGCTCGTGACGGGCGGCTCTCGGGGGATCGGAGCGGCCGTGGCCCGCCTGCTGGCGCAGGCCGGTGCGGATGTTGGGATCGCGTACCGTAGCCGAGGGGCTGAGGCTGAGGCCATTGTCGACGAAATCACAAAACTTGGCAGAAAGTGTTTTGCACACGCCGGCGACTTGTCCACACAAAATGTGAACAATTCGTTTGTGGATAAAGCAATATCACATTTTGGCGGTGTGGATATCTTTGTTGGGAACTCTGGCGTCTGGCCGCCGGATCCGTTGACGATTACGGAGCTCGACACGGAGCGGTGGCGGTCGACCATGGCCACCAACCTCGACGGCATGTTTTTCGGCGCCCAGGCCGCTGCCCGCGTGATGGGAACCGGCGGGCGAATGATCTTTGTGTCGAGTACCGCCGGTCAGCGTGGGGAGGCGGGGCATGCCGACTATGCCGCCAGCAAGGGGGGCATGATCTCGTTCGTGAAGTCTCTTGCGGTCGAGCTCGGTCCCCGCGACATCACCGTCAACGCGGTGGCCCCGGGGTGGGTCGATACGGAGGCCGTCGCCAAGCCGTTCGCCGCCGGCCGCTCCCGGCTCGAGGCCGCGATTCCGCTGGGCCGGGTGGCCTCCCCGGACGACATCGCCGGCCCCATTCTCTTTCTCGCGAGCCCGCTGGCGCGCCACGTGACCGGCGAGGTCCTCAACGTCAACGGCGGGAGCGTGCTCTGCGGGTGACCGACGGCGATGGCGGGTACGCGTTGCGGGTGCCCGGGCCGGTCATCGAGATCGCCCGAACGCTCCAGCGGGCCGGTTTCGAAACCTGGTGCGTGGGCGGGGCCGTGCGTGATGCGCTGTTGGGCGAGGTCCACTTGGACTGGGATCTGGCCACCGCCGCGACGCCCCCGCAGGTGCGCCGCCTGTTCGCGCGGACGATACCGGTGGGTATCGAGTTCGGCACCGTCGGGGTGCTCGACCGCGAGCATCGGATGCACGAAGTGACCACCTTCCGGCGCGATGTGCAGACGGACGGGCGTCATGCGGTGGTTGAGTTCGGCGCCTCGCTTGACGAAGATCTGGCGCGCCGGGACTTCACGATCAACGCCATTGCCTACGATCCGATTGACCGTCGTCTCCGCGATCCGTTCGGTGGCCGCGCCGATCTGGTGCGGCGCGTCGTGCGCGCCGTTGGGGACGCCGACGCGCGGATGCGCGAGGATCGGCTGCGGGCCCTGCGAGCGATCCGGTTCGCCTCCCGCTTCGATTTTTCGATCGAGGAGGCCACGTGGCGCGCCATTGTAGACAGCGCGCCGTTCCTGACTCGGCTCTCCCCCGAGCGGGTCAAGCAGGAGCTGGACAAGACGATGGAGCAGGTGGGGCGCCCATCGCGGGCGTTCGGCCGGTGGCGCGAGGCGGGCGCGTTTGCGGCGGTGGTGCCGGTGCTGGCGCAGGTGAGCGACGAGGCGCTCCGTACCGTCGACGCCCTACCCAAACCGGGGTTGCGGGGGCGCCCGATGCGAAAGCTGCTCCGCGTGGCGGCGTTGTTCAGCGATGTCTCTGGCCGTGATGCCGAGCAGGCGATGCGGGCCCTGCGTTCGTCCAACCAGGATGTGGCCACCGTGGCCGCGCTGGTCGATCGGTGGGCCCGCTATGGGCCGGCACTAACCCGGGCGATCTCAGACGGTGCGGTGCCCGCCGACGCGGAGCTCCGACGGCTTGCAGCCGGTGTCGGGCGACTGCGCGTGGCCGCCTTCGTGCGGCTGGCAGCGGCCAGATGGCAGGCGGCGCGGGTCGGTACCCCGGCGCTGGTTCGGGCGCTGCATCGGCGCCTGCTCGTCATCGCCTTCGGTGAGGCCATCGAGCTGGCGGATCTCGCCGTTGACGGCGACGACCTCCGCCGCGCCGGGGTTTCGAGTGGGCCGACCCTGGGCCGGATGCTGCACGCACTCTTGGCGGTGGTGATTGAAGATCCATCCCAGAACACGCACGACGGTCTGCTGCGGCTGGCCGGCGAGCTTGGCCACCGGGCTGAGGACGCGTGACCGGAATGCTGGCGGCGGGCGATCGTTCCGCGTACTCACCCATCGAGGGCGATCGGTCCGACCGGTTCCGTCCGGCGGCCGACTGGTTTGTCGCGACGACGGATGGCGTGGTATACACGGCGCGCATCGGGGCGTCCTCGGAGCGCGTTGTCGACCTGCTGCACGCCTTGGCGGTCCACCTCGATCCCGCCGTCGATGTCCGCATCACGGATGTCAGGACGGGGGCCGTGTGGGTCGGGAACGATGTCGCGTTGCCCGACGTGCGCGACGCCCTCGGCCGCCTGCGATTTCTGCTGGCCACCTGTGGTGGGGTCGAGGTCACTGTGTTTACCCCGGACGACCAACTGTCGCTGACGCCCGAGTTGCTGCTGGTCGCGTACGCGCGCTCGGATCGGTGGTTCTTTCTCCTCGACGGGATGGGGCTGACGGAGCGGGGCACGCCTCCGGCCGTTGTGTGGACGCCCTCACGGACGGCGTTGGTCCCGTGTCCTGATCTCGATGTGGCGCTCCGGGCGACCGCGTCCCGGCTCGGACTGGCGGGCGCGCAATGACCGGTGTCCGGCTGGCCCATCCGCGCACCACGGGCGTGTTGTGAGCGCGACGCTGTTCGGCGCGAGTGCGCCGGAGCCCCTCGCCGCGCGGATGCGCCCCGAGCGTCTCGAGGACGTGGTGGGGCAGCAGCATTTGCTGGCCGCCGGCCGGCCGCTGGGCGACGCCATCCGAAACGGCACGATCGGCAGTGTGATCCTGACCGGGCCGAGCGGGACGGGCAAGACCACCATTGCGAGCTTGATCGGCCGGTACACCCAGCAGACAGTGGTCGTCCTCAACGCCGTGACTGACGGCATCCCGCGTCTCCGGGAAATTGTCGGGGAAGCCGAGAAGCGACGCAATTTTGAAGGACGACGCACGCTGGTCGTGATCGACGAGATTCATCGCTGGGCGAAGTCGCAGCAGGACGCTTTGCTGCCGCACGTGGAGAACGGGGTCATCACGCTATGCGGTGCGACCACCGAAGTGCCGGCGTTCGCCGTCGTGGGCGCGCTGCTGTCGCGGTCGCGGATTTACGCGCTCCGCCCCCTGCCGCAGGCCGATGTCGTGGCCGTGTGCGCGCGGGCGTTGACGGATGCGACCCGTGGGCTTGGCGGGCAGCGGCTGCAGGCGGACCATGACACGCTGCGATGGCTGGCCGAGCAGACCGACGGTGATGCGCGTCGGGCCCTTGGGGCGCTTGAGGCGGTCGCGCAGGTGCTGCCGACGGGCGCCTCACTCACGTGCGAGGCGCTGGCGGATGCCCTCGGCACGCGTGTCGTGAGTTACGACCGCGTGGACATCGACCGCAACGCGATCCTGTCGGCCTTCCACAAGTCGCTCCGTGGCAGTGACCCGCACGCGGTGCTCTATTGGCTCGCCCGGGGGCTGCAGGCCGGGGAAGACGCGCAGATCTTCCTACGCCGACTGGCGGCGATGGCCACCGAGGATATCGGGCTGGCCGATCCACAGGCCGTCGGCGTGGTGATGACGGCATGGGAGACGTTCCGCCGTCTCGGTCCCGCCGAGGGCGAGCGCGCCGTGGCGCAGGCGGCGGTCTACTGCGCCGTCGCGCCGAAGTCGAATCGCTTGTATCTGGCGTGGGCGGCGGCTCGCGAAGCGGCCGCCGGGACGCCCTCCACCCCGGTGCCGGCGCACCTGCTCAACTCCGAGATGCACCTGCGGGCTGATCCCGAACGCCGTGTGCCATACGAGTATCCGCACGATCATCCGGGGGCGTTCGTGGCCCAGCCGTATCAGCCCCCGGAGCTACAGGGGCGCACCTACTATCATCCGTTATCTGTCGGTGAAGAGCGGCAGATCGCGAAGCGGCTCGCGTGGTGGGCTGAGCGGGGTGGGCCGCCGGTAACCGAGTGATTGGCGTCGGATGACGGAACTCGGGTGCCCTGACGGGTACCATCGCGGGCGCCTCATGCCGGACGTGACATTTCATCTGCAAGGAGACGTGATGGGCTGGTCGAAGTCGGTGCGGCGGGGGATGACGGCGGGAGCGGTCGCGGTGCTGGCGACCGCGGGTACTGCCTGCGCGAGCCTTGGGCGGGCCGCGTTCCGGGAGCCGGTCGTGACGCTGCGCGAGTTCGCCGTGACCGGACTCGGCCTGTCGGGTGGCAGCGTCGATGTGGTGCTGTCGGTCCACAATCCCAACGGCTACGCCCTCAATGCGCTTGCAATGACGTACCAGGTGGACGTCGATTCCGTGAAGCTTGGTGAGGGGGCGCTGGCCGGCCGCTTCGTTGTGCCGGAAAAGGACTCCTCGATCGTGCGCCTGCCGGTACGTTTCACGTATGCCGGTCTGGGGGCGGCGGGGCGTTCACTGCTCATGTCGGGAACGGTGAACTACCGTGTGCGTGGTGATTTCACCGTGGCCACACCACTCGGCAACTTCACGAGACCGTACGACCAGACCGGCCGGTACTCTTCGGTGTCCGGTAAAGGGCGTTGATGAAGGTCGGCGTGTCGATCGCACATTTTGTAGTCCTCTCTGTCAGGTAGCCGCACATCAGTCGCGAGATCATCTCCCTCACGCCGCCCATCGAGCGCGCGGTGCTCGTCAGCGCACCGTCGAAGCGCGGCAATGCCCGTCATCAGGCTGACGAGCATCTCGACGAATTGGCGCGGCTGGCCGATACCGCCGGTGCCGTGGTGGTGGGCACGCTGATTCAGGCGCTCGATCGTCCGCATCCGGCCACCTATCTGGGCAGCGGCAAGGTTGAAGAGCTGAAGCTGCGCATCAAGGAACTCGGTGCGACGCTCGTGATTTTCGACGACGAACTCACGCCAGCGCAGGCCAAGAACGTCGAGGTGATCGTCGGGACGCGCGTGATGGACCGTGCCGAACTGATCCTCGACATTTTCGCCACGCGTGCCCGGTCGAGCGAGGCCCGGATGCAGGTCGAGCTCGCGCAGTTGCAGTATCTGCTGCCGCGGCTGACCCGCATGTGGACCCACCTTGAGAAGATGCGCGGCGGCATCGGTATGCGCGGGCCAGGTGAGACGCAGCTGGAAACCGACCGCCGCCTGATTCAGCACCGCATTCGTGTACTCAAGGAGCGACTCACCGACGTGGAGCGCGCCCGCGAGATCCAGCGGGAGCAGCGCAAGTCTCAGTATCGGGTGGCGCTGGTGGGCTACACCAACGCCGGCAAGTCATCCATCCTGCGGCAGATGGCCGGCGATCAGCAGGTGTTCGTGGAGGATCGGCTCTTCGCGACGCTCGATCCGCTCACCCGCGAGGTTGAGGTGGGGGATGGCTACTCGGTGCTGCTCACGGACACGGTGGGCTTCATCCGCAAGCTGCCACACCATCTCGTCGCGTCGTTCCGGGCCACGCTGTCCGAGGCCCGCGAAGCCGACTTGCTTCTGCATGTGATCGATGCGAGCCACGCCGTCTGGGAGGAGCAGCGCGACGTGGTCGACGCCGTGCTGGCCGACCTCGGCTTATCCGACCAGCCGATGCTCTACATCATGAACAAGATGGATGCGCTGCCGGATGAGCAGGCGACGGCCGTGCGGCAGCGGGTTGCCAACATCATGCCCAATTCCCTGTTCGTGTCGGCGCTCGCAGAGGGGGGACTCGATGTGCTGCGTACGGCGTTGCTCGACAGCCTGCGGAACCAGCGTCCGATCTTGGAAGTGCGCGTGCCGGCGGCCAATGGCAGGCTGCTCGCGGAGATCCATCGCGATGGTGAGGTGCTTGATCAGCAGACCGACGAGGATGTGATCGTGATTCGGGCCCGGCTCGACGAACGGACCATCGGACGCATCCGCCAAAGCGGGTCGCGCATCAGGGTGGTGCAGGGCGTTGCGCGGGGAGCGGAGCGGCTCAGGCCGGCCGACGTGCACTGAAACACATGGGCACATGCACAAACGGCCGACCATCAGGAGATGGTCGGCCGTTCGTTTGATTCAGTGGGCGTGCAGGGACTCGAACCCCGGACCTCTGCTGTGTGAAAGCAGCGCTCTAACCAGCTGAGCTACACGCCCGACACTGTCGAGATCGCGATCACTTGCGACTCGGATCGAAAACGTAACGGAGGGTGCGTGCGGTGGGAAGCCCCTCCGCGCCGCGAATAACACTTGCCTCGGTCTCTGACACCGAGTCGTATGGTCCGGGTGGGACTTGAACCCACGATCCTTCGATTATGAGTCGAGCGCTTTAACCGACTAAGCTACCGGACCGAACACGGGCAACCGCTGGTGCCGCCACGGACAATGTACGTCAAGCGTCGGCGACGTGCCGGTCGAATGCGTCGAGAACCTCGGCCGGTGTCACGGTTGCCGCGCCAAGCTTTCCGACTTCCACACCGGCGGCGAAGTTTGCGACGACCGAGGCTTCGAGGGCGGTGGCTCCCGCCGACAGCATGGTCGCCAGATAGGCCGTCACGGTGTCACCGGCGCCGACCACATCGTACACCTCCCGTGCCGTGGTCGGCACGCGATGCACGAGCCCATCGGCCGAAATCAGCGCCATGCCGCGTTCACCCAGCGTCAGGAGCAGGTGCTCAACCCCCAGGCGCGCAAAAGTGTCGGGCAGGGCTGCCGGATGCTCGAGGTCGACCGCGGCCCCGAGGGCGCTTTCGAGTTCGCGCCGGTTCGGCTTGAACACGGTGGCGCCGCGGTACGCGAAGAAGTTCCGGAACTTGGGATCCACGACGATGGGAAGCGACCGGCGGCGAGCCAGGGCGATGGCGCCCTCGATCACAGCGGGGACGAGCACGCCCTTATTGTAGTCCTCGAACACGAGGGCGGTGGCCTGGGGCAGTGCCCGCTCGATGGCGGTGAGGACCCGTGCGACATCGGCCGCGCCGAGATCGGCGTCGTCCTCTTCGTCGAACCGGACCAGCTGCTGCGACCGTGCCATCACCCGCGTCTTCGTGGTCGTGGGGCGCTCGACCGTGACCAGCGATCGCGACTCCATGCGACCTGCTTCGAGGTGCTCGCGCAGCGCGCGACCGGGCGCATCGTCACCCACGACGGCGACGAGGTCACATCCCGCGCCGAGGGCGGCGACGTTCTGGGCCACGTTGGCGGCGCCACCGAGTGCCAGCTTTCGATCGCGGACACGCACCACCGGCACCGGCGCTTCGGGAGAGATCCGGTCGACGTCGCCGCGCAGGTACACGTCGAGCATCGCGTCGCCGATAATGACCACATGCTGGTCGGCGGCCTTCGCCAGCAGTGCCTCGAGGCGCGCGCGAGATATGGTGGGCGTCATGGCGGGGAAGCTAGCGCGACTGATTAGCTTCGTCACCGGTTGGCTGACTTCCCGGACCCCCTTCTGTCGCCATGGCTGTTCCGTCCGCTGCCGAGTCCCCTACGGTCTCGAGCCGCTCTCCGCTGGTCGTGTTGGCGGCCTCGTTGGTCGGCATTTCGTTTGCGGCGCCCTTGATCCGGCTTTCCGAGAGTGCCGCGATCGTGATTGTCGCGTGGCGCCTCGGGCTCTCGCTGATCATCGTCGCGGTGGCGCTCGTGGTGACGGGTACGTGGCGGGAGTGGCGGGTCCTGAGCCGTCGGGAGGCATGGCTGGCCGCATCGGGCGGGGTCCTGCTGGCACTGCACTTTTGGAGTTGGAGCGCATCGCTGCGGTACACCACCGTGGCGGCGTCGGTGTCGCTGGTCAACCTGCAGCCCGTGCTGATCGCCGGCGTGTCTGGGTTCTGGCTGCGCGAGGCACCGTCCCGGCAGCAGTGGCTCGGGGTCATCCTGGCCGTCCTGGGCGCGCTGGTGGTGGGGCTCGCGGACGTACCAGGGGGCGCGTCCGGTGTGGTGGCTGCGCTCGCCGGCAGCGGTACCGGGGGCCGTGCGCTCTTTGGTGATCTGTTGGCATTGATCGGCGCGGTGACGGCAGCGCTCTACTACCTCATCGGGCGGCGGCTCAGGCTGCGCATCGGGGTGTGGGCCTACGTGGCTATCGCCTACGGCGCGGCCTTTCTCACCTGCGTGGCGTTGGCGTTCGCCACCCAACAGCCGCTCGTCCCGCAGCCACCGCGTGAACTGGCCATCTTCGCCGGTCTGGCGATTGGGCCCATGCTGTTCGGACACACGGGCATGAACTGGGCGCTGGGCCATCTCCCGGCGTTCGTGGTGAATCTGACCACGCTCGGAGAGCCCATCGGCGCCACGGTTCTAGCCGCCCTGTTGCCGGGCATCAGTGAAGTCCCGGGGGAGGGAACGCTGATCGGTGGTGGTATCGTCCTGGTGGGCGTGCTCCTCGCCGCATGGCGCACACGGTCGTAGCCTGACGAGGCCGGGCGTCCTGCGTGCCGGGGTGGCGGTCCGGTTACTTTTCACGGGTGAGTGAACCCCGATCCATTTTCTCCGGCGCATCGCATGGCCGATTGCCCGGTATGGTGCTGCCGGGTCCGTACGCCGCCGAGTCCGTTCCGGTCGTGTTCGCGCCTGCGCGCCGTGAACGGTCGTACGACGTGGTGGTGACGCGGGGCGGCACGGTGGAATCCCGCCATCGGGTGCACGCCGCGGTGGTCAGTGCGGATGGTGTGTTGCTGGAGCGTGCGCGCGACGCACACACCACCACGTGGTGGCGATCCTGCGCGAAGCCCTTTCAGGTCATGCCGTTCGTCCGCGAGGGGGGGCTCGATCGATTGGGATGGGGCGAGAGCCAGCTGGCGCTCGCGTGCGCGTCCCACGGCGGCGAGCCGGAACACGTCGCGCTGGCCGCTTCGATGCTGGCCAGCATCGGTCTGGAAGAAGGGGACTTGGCGTGCGGTCCGCACGAGCCGCTCGCCGCGCGCGGGGCGCGGATCGTGCGCGAGTCGGGTGAGCGGCCCACGCGACTGCACAACAACTGTTCCGGCAAGCATTCGGCGATGCTCGCGCGGGCGATCCTGTTGGGGTTGCCGACGGCCGGGTACGAGCAGGCGGAGCACTTCGTGCAGCGCGATGCGCGCGACAGTGTGGCCGCATGGGCCGGGATGGCCCCCGAGCACCTCGGCCTTGGCGTGGACGGATGCGGCGTGACGGTGTTCGCGTTGCCGCTGGCCAATATGGCGCTCTCCTACGCGCGTCTTGCGCATGCGTCGCGCCATGGCGACGCGGTCAGCCGGCGTATCGTCGATGCCATGACCGCGCAGCCGTTTCTCGTGGGCGGCAGTGACCGCTTCGACACGCGCCTCATGGAGGCCACCGGTGGCAACGTGGTGTGCAAAGTGGGAGCCGAGGGTGTCCATACGTTCGCGATTCTCGATCGTGGGATCGGGTTCGCGCTGAAGGTCGAGGATGGCTCGCAGCGTGCGCAGCTCGTCGCCGTGCTGGCCATGCTGGCCGAGTACGATGCGTTGCCATCACCGCTGCCCGAGAGCCTTCGTGACGCGGCGGTGCGTGTGGTCCGGAACACGCGTGGCGAGCCGGTCGGTGAGGTGTTCGTGAGCGCGGCGCCGCTCGGGGCCGTCGCGAGCCGCCACTCCTGATCGGGTCGAACGAACATGCATGAGCGTCCTTCCTCACTGGCGGCGCCCGACCACACCGTGCGTTCTCCGGGCACCGATGGCGACGATGCGATGACGGCGTCTGGCCACGGCGGTGTTACGCTGTTCACACTTGACGTGGAGACGGCGGCGTTGGTGCGTCTCGCCGCCGTGCTGGCCGGCGGCAGCGAGGCTGAGGTCCGCGAGGAGTTCGTGGTGGTGCATGGGACGGTCGATCCCGTTTGGGTCGAGGAAGTCATCCTGCAGACGTATCTGTTCGCCGGATTCCCGCGCGCGTTGAACGCGGCGCGTGAGTGGCGTCGTATTTCCGGACGCCGGGCGCCAGCGGTCGACGCGGAGCGTCTCCAGACTGATGCGGATTTCAGCCAGCGGGGCGAGGCGACCTGCGCCACGGTCTACGGTGCCTTCTACGACCGGTTGCGGGTGAACATTCGTGGGCTCCACCCGGCGCTGGATCGCTGGATGATCGTCGAAGGGTACGGAAAGGTGCTCGGGCGCCCGCAGCTCGATCTGGCGCGTCGGGAGTTGTGCGTGGTGGCCGCCTGTGCGGTCGCCCGGCAGGACCGGCAGCTCCATTCGCACTTGCATGGAGCCGTGAATGCGGGTGCGGCAGTGGCGGTCGTGACGGCGGCACTCGAGATCGTCGGTTCGCTTGTCGGTGCCGACGACCAGCGGCGCTATCAGGGGTTGTGGGCGCGGGTGCAGGGTAAGTAGGACCACGTCGTGGCAGGTTTCCGGCGGCGCCTCGGTGGCAGGCCGCCTCTCTCGTTTCGGAAGTAATTCATGTTCGTAGATCGCGTACTCGTCAAAGTCGAAGCCGGCACCGGTGGATCGGGACAGACCTCGTTCCGGCGGGAGAAGTTCGCGCCGATGGGAGGTCCCGACGGCGGGGACGGCGGGCGGGGCGGAGACGTCATCGTGCGCGGAGATCGCAACCTGACCACGTTGCTCGACTACACCTATCGTGACGCGTGGAAGGCGGAGCGCGGCCAGCACGGTGAGGGGTCGAACCGGACCGGCCGCTCGGGCGAGGACATCATCCTCCCCGTGCCTCCGGGTACCGTGGTGCGCGACGCCGAGACGCAGGAATTCCTCGGCGAAGTGATGGAGGATGGCCACTCCATTCTGGTCGCCAAGGGCGGCCGTGGCGGGAAGGGGAATGCCTTCTTCGTGACGGCCACGCACCAGTCGCCGCGTGAATGGCAGCCCGGCGAGGAAGGCGTGGCGCGAACGCTCGAGCTGGAACTCAAGCTCATCGCTGATATCGGCTTGGTCGGTCAGCCGAATGCCGGCAAAAGCACGTTGCTTTCGGTGATTTCGGCGGCGCGCCCGAAAATCGCGGACTATCCGTTCACGACGCTCTCGCCGAATCTGGGGGTCGTGCCGCTCAGCGATCACCGGTCGTTCGTCGTGGCCGACATTCCGGGCATCATCGAAGGCGCGTCGGAGGGCAAGGGGCTGGGGCTCCGCTTCCTGCGGCACATCGAGCGCACGCGCATGCTCGCGTTCATGATCCCGATCGATGCGGACGACTGGCAGGCGGAGCTCGATCAGCTGCGCCACGAAATCGCGACCTATTCCACCGAGCTGGCCGCCAAGCCCTACTGCGTCGTGTTCACGAAGCTCGACCTGCTCGGTGAGCACTACATTCCCGACATCGAGGCGCCGGGCGCCTACGGGAAGTTCGCCATCAGCGCGGCCGGTCGAATGGGGCTGGACGTGCTGCTCGATGCGTGGTGGCGCGAACTGTTGGCGATGCGGGTGGAAGCCGAGAAGCCGGAGCGTGATGCCCAGTTTCTCCCCTGACGAGGCACGCCTGCGCAGCACGTTGGCGCTGCGGCAGGTGCCCGGCATCGGCGATGTGGGCAGCGCGCGCATGATGCGCGCGCATGGCGGTGCCGAGCAGGCGATGCATCACGTGCCAGTCGCCCAGCGTGCGGTGGCATGGGACCATGCGGACTCGATCCTGGCTGCGCTGCGCCGGATCGGTGCCGTCGGGCTGGATACGGACAGTCCGCGCTATCCCGCGCGCTTGCGTGAACTCGCGGACGCACCGCCGGTGATTTTCGCCCGGGGCACCCTCGCCACCGCGCACCCACCGGCCGTAGCGATCGTCGGTACCCGTAATGCGTCGGCGTATGGTGTGCGGGTGGCGAAGGCGCTCGCGACCGCGTGCGCGCGCGCCGGCGTGACCGTGATCAGCGGCTTGGCCCGCGGTATCGATGCGGCCGCTCACCTCGCCGCACTCGACGCAGGCGGGCGCACCGTCGCGGTACTGGGGACGGGGCTCGATGTCCACTACCCGCGGATGCATCGCGCGTTGCAGGAGCGGATCGCCCACGACGGTCTCCTGCTGAGCGAGCAGAAGCCTGGTGATGCCGGACACGGCGGCACCTTTCCGCGCCGTAACCGGATCATTGCCGCGTTGGCCGACGTCACGGTCGTCGTCGAGGCGGGGCAGGGGAGTGGCGCGCTGATCACGGCAGAACACGCCTTGGAGTTACATCGCACGATCGCGTGCGTCCCGAATGCCATCGATCAGCCGTCTTCCGTGGGCAGCAATGCGCTGCTCAAGATGCACGCCGAACCGATTCTGCAGGTCGAAGATCTGCTCGCCCTGCTGCGCGTCGACCGGGCGCCGTCCGTGCACATGAGTCTTGATGACGAGGCGGCGCGCTGCTGGGATGCCGTGCGCCACGGCGCCCAGGATGTTCAGCAGGTCGCCGTCGCGGCGGGGATGCGACCGCGTGATGCCGCCGCTGTCCTCAGCGCACTCGAGATCGACGGACTGTTGTGCTTCGGGCCGACCGGAGAGATCCGGCCTGCCGTCGGTTTGTCGTGACCGGGGTGGCGGCCGGAGCAGCGACCGACGACACGGGCAGGTATCGGCATGTGTACGTGCATGTGCCGTTCTGTGCCCGACGATGCACGTATTGTGACTTCGCGATCGCGGTCCGCCGGCAGGTGCCGTGGCGCGCGTTTGCGGACGCGATCGGGGCCGAGTTGCGGATCCGAGGCGTCGGGCCTGACGGGCTCGCGCTGCGGACGCTGTACCTGGGTGGTGGGACGCCGTCACTGCTGGGACCATCCGGTGTCGAAGCCCTCTTCGGGGTGCTGCGCGCGCAGCTATCGCTCGAGGCGGACGCCGAGGTGACGCTGGAGGCGAATCCCGAGGATGTCACCGCCGATGCCGTGGCCGCGTGGCGTCGCGCCGGGGTCAACCGCGTCAGTCTGGGCGTCCAGAGTTTCGACGACGGGGTGCTGGCGTGGATGCATCGCGTGCACGATGCCGGCGCCGCGCTGCGGGCCGCGGAGACCCTGCGGGAGGGTGGCATCGCGTCGGTATCGCTCGACCTGATTTTTGCCGCGCCGGAGGCCCTCGCGCGCAATTGGGAGTCCGATCTGGCGCAGATCCTTGCGCTCGCGCCGGAGCATATTTCGCTGTACGGCCTGACCATCGAACCGCACACGGCACTGGGCCGACGGCACGCGCGCGGCGATGTGATCGAAGCGCCGGATGAGCGCTATGAGCGTGAGTTTCTGGGCGCACACCACGCGCTGCGCGCCGCCGGGTTTGAGCATTACGAAGTGTCCAACTTCGCCCGACCCGGGCATCGCGCGCGTCACAACAGTGCCTACTGGCAGGGCGTCCCGTATCTCGGCATCGGCCCCTCCGCGCACGGGTTTGATGGTGTGGCCCGCCGCTGGAATCGCGCCACGTTCGCGGCGTGGGAGGCCGACGTGCTGGCCGGACGCGATCCGGTCGAGGGCGCCGAATCACTGACGGCGCTGAACCGTGAGGTGGAGATGGTGTACCTTGGATTGCGCACCCGTGATGGGCTGGTGCTGCAGGCAGGCGAGGAAGGGCACGTGGCCCCGTGGCATGAACAGGGGTGGATTGAACCGGTCCACCAATCCGACGAGACACGGATTCGGTGCACCGCCTCCGGGTGGCTGAGGCTCGATGCCTTGGCTGCAGACTTGACAGCATTCCGAAGTCGTTCGTAGCGTTACACTTATGGCACTCAGCGGGGAGCTCTCCGAGCGGGAGCGGCAGGTACTCGAAGCGGTAATCCATAGCTACGTGGCAACGGCCGAACCGGCAGGTTCGCGCACGCTGTCGCGTCGCTTCGGGCTGGGTATTTCTCCCGCCACGATCCGCAACACCATGAGCGATCTGGAAGAGAAGGGCTTTCTCTTCCACCCGCACACGTCGGCCGGCCGGATCCCGACGGACAAGGCGTACCGCGTCTACGTCGACTCCTTGATGCGCGTCGAATCAGTCACGAGTGACGCCCAACGAAAGCTGCACGCGGACATCTCCGCCGGCGGGTCCGCCATCGAAGCCATTCTGCGTCGCGCGGCACAATCGCTTGGGATTCTCACGCAGGAGCTTGGGGTGGCCCTCGGCCCGCGCTTCGAGCGGGCCACGCTGCGCCAACTCGAATTGGTGCGCGTGTCCTCGGACCGACTGTTGATGGTCCTGACGCTGTAGGGCGGGGCCGTTCGCACGATCTTCGTTGAAGTGCCCGGGGTGATTGCGGATGAGGCGTTGATCGAAGTGACGATCGTGCTGAACGAGCGCTTGTCCGGCCTGACCCTCGATCAGGTCCGCACCTCGCTGGCGTCCCGTCTGCGCGATGTGCACCTCAAGCCCGAGACCGCGGAACTGCTGCACATCTTCCTGCAGGAGGGTGAGCAGGTGTTCGGGCGAGTGGTCGATCCCTTGGAGACCGTTGTGATCGGGCAGCCTTCCTTGCTGGCCGATCAGCCGGAATTCGCCACCGGCGAGCGCCTGCGCCAACTCATCGAGCTCACGGAAACGCGGCAGCAGCTGGCCACGCTGCTCGAGGCGAAGCCCGGGGCGAACGGCATTTCCATCACGATCGGCAACGAACACAAGGATCCTCGTCTCGAGCCGTTCACCGTCGTGACGGCCGAGTATCAGGCGGGGTCGCTGAGCGGCGTGATCGGCGTGATCGGCCCCACACGCATGCCGTACGACAAGGTCATTGCGTTGGTGGACCACACCTCGCGGCTCGTGTCCGATCTGCTCTGCTGAGCGGGCGCCCCTCGCTTCGGGACGCCGTTCCGGTCGATATTTCAGCGGGTCAGCGGGTACGGTTCTAGCGTTCACCGACGGGTGCGGGATTCCTGCCCCGTCGTTCGACTGTGTGGCGCGTTCGCGGCGCCTTTCTCCGGATTTTCGACATGGCTGATTTTTACGCGGTGCTGGGTGTGCCGCGCGATGCATCCGACGACGACATCAAGAAGTCCTATCGTCGTCTGGCGATGCAGTGGCATCCCGACCGTAATGGCGGAGCGAAGGAGGCCGAAGAAAAATTCAAGACGATCACGGAGGCCTACGACGTCCTGCGCGATCCGCAGAAGCGGGCGGCGTTCGACCGCTACGGCGAGGCGGGGCTGCGCGGCGGGGGGCAGCAGCAGTACGAGCACGTGGACCTCTCGGACGCCCTCAACACCTTCATGCGTGACTTCGGTGGGTTCGGCGACCTGTTCGGTGGTCAGGCCGGCGGTCGCCGCTCGGGCCCGCGTGCGGGTGCCGATGTGAAGCTGCCGCTGCCGCTTACACTGGCCGAAGTCGCGACCGGGGTCGAGAAGACGGTCGTTCTGAAGGTCCTCGAGGCGTGCGACAAGTGCGAGGGATCGGGTGCCGAGTCGGGGACGAAGCCGCAAACCTGCAACACCTGCGGTGGCGCCGGCGAAGTGCGACGCGCTCAGCGGTCATTCTTCGGACAGTTCGTGTCGGTGGCCCCGTGTCCGACGTGCGCCGGCGAGGGCGTTGTGGTGTCGTCTCCCTGCAAGAAGTGTCGCGGCGAGGGTCGCGCGCGCGCCGAGCGCACATTGAAAGTGCAGGTGCCGGCGGGTGTCGCCACGGGGCAGTACATGACGCTGCGCGGCTCGGGGAACGTCGGTCCGCGAGGTGGGACGCGTGGCGATGTGTTGGTGGTGTTCGAGGTTGAGGACGACGAACGTTTCGAGCGCGACGGCGAGGACCTCTTTTGCGAGGCGCTCGTGACGTACTCGCAGCTGGTGTTCGGGGCCGATATCCGAGTCCCCGGCGTGCTCGGCGATCTCTCCTTGCGGGTACCGGCCGGGACGCAAAGTGGCACCGTGTTTCAACTCCGTGGGCGTGGGTTGCCCCGGGTGAACGCCACCGGCACGGGTGATCTGCACGTAAAGGTGCAGCTGTGGACGCCGCAGACGGTCGAGGGGGAGGAAGCGTCGGTCATCGAGCGCCTCGGTGCCCTGCAGGGACAGGCACCGCCGCAGCGCGAGAAGGGCTTCTGGTCGAAGATGAAGGAGGCGCTGGGTGCTTGATGCGTCTGCACGGTGGACCAGCGTCCGCGTCCGTCCCGGCGCCGACGACGGGTGCCGAGAGCTGTGCCTGGCGGCCCTCTTCGCTGTGGGTGCACAGGGCGTGCACGAAGACGGGCTGTCGCTGGTTACCCATTTCCCACCCAGCACCGATCTCGCGGCCGTGCATGCGGCGCTGACCGAAGCGGACGAAGGGGTCACCATCGAGACGGCACCGGTGCCGGATATCGACTGGAGCGAAGCGTGGAAGGCGCGGATCAGTGCGCACGACCTGGGATCGCTGACGGTCACGCCGCCCTGGCTTGCGGAGGGACGTGATCCGGCGCGGACGATCGTGATCGACCCGGGGATGGCGTTCGGAACGGGCGAGCACGCCACCACGCGCGGCGTCGTGCGGTTGCTTCCCACGGTGATGCGTGACGGCGATATCGTCGCGGATCTCGGTGCCGGCAGTGCGGTGCTCGCCATCGCCGCCGCGAAACTCGGGGCGTCGCGCGTGTACGCCGTCGAGTTGGATGGCGAGGCTATTCCGGATGCGGAGCAGAACGTGGCGCGTAACGGTGTCGCCGATCGCGTGCATGTGTTCGAGGCCGATGCCGGTGTCCTGTTGCCGCTGCTGGCACCCGTCCGCGTAGTGCTGGCCAACATCATTTCGTCGGTGCTGGTGCAGCTGCTGCCGATCATCGCTGATTCGCTGACCGCCGACGGCGGGGCCATCCTGAGCGGTATTCTGCAAGAGGAGCGCGCCGAAATGCTCGCCGTTCTTGAATCGTCCGGCTGGCGCGTGCTGGACGAGGATGCGGAGGACATCTGGTGGTCGGTCTCGGTCGCGAGGGCGTAGGCGCCGGGCGCCCGAATTTCGTGACCGCCGAGCCGTTCGCGGCCGGGGTCACTTGCGTGCTCGACGAGCATGCGGCGCGGCATATGCGCGTGCTGCGCCTCGATTCGGGCGCAATGGTCGGCCTGCGCGACGGATTCGGCCATGTCGGCGCCGGGCAGCTGGTGCGCCTCACCAAGACGCAGGCGTACATCGAGGTCACCGAGGCCGTCGAGGTGGCGCCGCTGCCGGCGGTGCATCTGCTCGTGCCGGTGGCGGATCGTGATCGGATGCTCTGGCTGGCGGAGAAGGCCTGCGAGCTGGGATGTACCAGCTGGCGTCCTGTGCTCTGGCGCCGATCACGCAGCGTGTCGCCCCGCGGCGAAGGGATCAATTTCCAGCAAAAGGTCATCGCGCGCATGGTCGGCGCGTTGGCGCAATCCGAGGGGGCGTGGCTGCCGCAGCCGTTCCCCGAGGCGACCCTCGAACGGGCGCTCCTCGCCGCACCGCCGGGGCAGCGGCTGGTGCTGGACCCGTCGGGCGACGCCCTCGTCGGCGCGGAGACCCCGCTGATTTCTGCGCCCGTGGTGCTGGCGATCGGCCCCGAGGGGGGCATCGAGATGGATGAGCTCGACGCCCTGCGCGAGGCCGGTTTTCGCCCCGCGCGCCTTGGCCCGACCATCTTACGTTTCGAAACGGCGGCCGTGGCGGCGTTGGCGATCGCTCGGACCAGCCTCGGCGCCAGCGCCGTCCACCAGCCCGACTGACCCCTCCGAACGTGGCCGATTCCATGCCTGAGCGCTGTGTCTTTTGTCGTATCGCGAGCGGTGAGCTCCCGGTTGCCCTGATCGCCGAAAATGATCACGGGGTCGTGTTCCGGGATCTGCACCCGCAGGCCCCGGAGCATCTGCTCGTGATTCCGCGCCGGCACGTGGCGTCTTTGGCCGAGGCCACGGACGGGGCCCAACTTGGGGCACTCCTCCTCCTGGCCGCAGACGCGGCGAAGGCGGTCGGTCTGGCCGACGGGGGATACCGGGTGGTCGCCAACACTGGGGCGGACGGCGGTCAGACGGTGCATCATCTGCATTTCCACATCCTCGGAGGCCGTGCGATGCACTGGCCCCCGGGGTAAATGCGTGTTCTGAGACGAATTCCGCCAGTTGTACCTTGACCGCCTTCCTCGTTTCCGATAGGATTTAAGGCTGTCGTCCGAACGCAACGTGTCTGTCACGCCATCATTTACGAGGTTTCGTTTGTCCGAAGTCATCATCCACGAGGACGAGAATTTCGAGCGTGCGCTCAAGCGCTTCAAGAAGAAGTGCGAGAAGGCCGGGATC
>CANJOX010000009.1 GCA_947475795.1 Gemmatimonadota bacterium | reverse complement strand
GCTCAATTGCGCAGCGGCTTGCCGGTCTTGAGGGTGTACGCGATCCGCTCCTGCGTCTCCTTGGTGCCGAGGAGGCTGAGGAACTGTTCGCGCTCGAGGTCGAGCAGGTCCTGTTCGGTGACATCGCGCGGTGCCCCGTCGCCGCCGCACAGCACGTAGGCAATGGCGCGACCCACGCACACATCGTGCGCGGAGGCCTGTCCGGCCTCCTTGGCCGACCAAAGCGCGTACTCGAGATTGCCAAGGCCCTCGCGTCCCAGCGCACGAACCGTGCGCTCGGCCGGCGGGAGATAGCCGCGGGCCAGATCGAGCACGCGGGCTTTCGCATCGGCGATCTGGTGGTCGCGGTTCATGCTGATGCGATCACTGTCGCGCAGGTATCCGGACGACTGGGCCTCGTAGGCCGACGTGGACGTGGTCGCGAACGCAATCAGCTTGAACGCCCGCTTGACGGCAGCGAAGAGATCGACGTCTTCGTAGCGTTGCAATTCGCCGGTAAAACGCATGAGCAACTCCTTGGTACCGCCACCGCCGGGGAGCAGCCCGACGCCGGCCTCCACGAGCCCCATGTACGTTTCCGCGTGCGCCTGCACGGCATCGGCATGCAGCGTGAACTCCGCCCCGCCGCCGAGCGTCATGCCCGCCGGGGCGACCACCACCGGGAAGGGAGCGCGCCGGATGGACATCACGCTGTCCTGAAACGCCTTGCACGAGAGGGCAATGTCATCCCAGGCGCCGGCGGCGATGGCGAAGGAGATCAGCGACAGATCGGCGCCCACGCTGAAGGCGCGCGCATCCTCGTTGCCGATCACCATGCCGTTCAAGCCGAGCTTCTCGACCTTGGCCAGCGCACGTTCGAGCCCCTTCAGGACGCCCTCGCCCAGGCTGTTCATCTTCGAGCGGAACTCGAAGCAGGCCACGCCGTCGCCCAGATCGATCAGGCGGGAGAGTCCGTTGTCGTCGAGCACACGCCCGCGCGTGGCCAGACTCGCCAGTGAGAGGCGTCCCGGAATGCCGGGGACGGGCTCGTAGCTCCCGTCGAAGGTGAGATAGTCACCGTCTTTGTAGAACGACCCCTTCACCAGATCCAGCAGCGGCGGGATGCTCTTGCCGTGCGCGCGGAATTCCCCGCGGAGCCAGTCGACGCCGAGCGCGTCCATGATTTGAAACGGTCCGGCATCCCAGCCGTAGCCCCACTCCATCGCGCGATCGATCGCGACGATATCGTACGCGAGGTCTGCGGCGAGGGTGAGCGTGTAATGCGCGGCATCCACGAGATGGTCGCGCAGGAACGCGCCCTGTGCGCCCGGCATCGCCACGGCGGCGGGGAGTCGCTGTGCGATCGGCAGGCGGATGGCCTGGCCGATGTCTCCGCCTTCGAGGCGCTGCTGCGGTACGTACTGCTTCGTCTTCCAGTCGAAGGTGCGGGTGCCTTCCTTCGTTTTGGTGTAGAAGCCGCCGCCCGTCTTGTCGCCCAGTTTCCCCGTGGCCACGAGTTCCTCGCGCATCCACGACGGCAGCGCAAAATCTTCGCCCGTCGCGCCGCCGATGCCTTTGGTGACGTGCGCCAACACATCGAGTCCCGACAGGTCACCCGTGCGGAACGTCGCGGTGCGCGCCCGGCCGATCAGGGCGCCGGTGAGCCCATCGACTTCGTCGATCGTGAGCCCGTGCTGCTCCATGCGGCGCATGGTGGCGACCATCCCGTAGACGCCGAGTCGGTTCGCCACGAACCCCGGCACGTCCTTCGCGATCACGATACCCTTGCCGAGCGTGCGCTCGGCGAACTCGCGAATGGCCCCGATCACCGCCGGATCTGTCTCCGGTGTGGGGATCACCTCGAGCAGATGCATGTAGCGCGCCGGGTTGAAGAAGTGCGTGCCGAGAAACCGGCGACGGAACTTCTCACCGCGGCCGTCGAGCAGCGTCGACATCGGGATCCCCGAGGTATTCGACGCGATGATGGCCGTGGGCTTCATGAGTGCTTCGATGCGCGCGAACAGCTGCTGCTTGGGCTCGGCCAGCTCGACGATGGCTTCGCAAATCCAGTCGCACCCGGCGAGGAGGTCGAGATGATCCTCGGTGTTGCCGGTGCGCACCCGTGCCGCAGCGGCGGCATCCATGAACGCCGCCGGCTTGGCTTTGATGGCTTTCTGCAGCCCGTTGCGGGCTGGCGCACTGCGATTGGGCGACGTCGGGTCGCTGTCGCCGGGAATATCGAGAAGCACGACGCGGCAGCCTGCCGAGGCCGCGAGGGCGGCGATGCCGCTCCCCATGGCGCCCGCGCCCACCACGCCCACAGTCGTCACGCGCATGCGGCACTCTCTCCGTAAGGGACCCGTACAAATTCCGCCGGAAATCGGCCGGGGGGAAGGGGTCGGAGGAAGGAATACGACGGTCGCGTCATGTTCGCGGCGCACTCGGCGGTGGCGCCGCGGGCGGTCAGGTTACGGGTTGAACCAATAGCTGACCTTGAGCAGCAGCGTGTTCAGCGGTCGCGTCCCGAACAGGTCGCGCACGTCACGCCCCGGCACGAACACGCCGGGGTTGAGTGCGTCCTGCGCGCGTCCCTGTTGCCACACCAGGAAGACGGCACTCGCGGGCCGGTACTCCCACCGCAGCACGGCGTTGGAGTTGAACTGCTTGACGTTGAAGTCCGCCGGCGTCGTGGTGCGGAAGGTCGTGAAGCGGTCGGCGTAGTCGCGCGCGCGCGGGGCGCGGAGTTGGCGCCAGTCGCTGTACTCGCCTGTGGTCACGAACGGCTGCGCGTACAGCTGGAACGACAACGTCGGGGTCGCCGTCCAGTTGGCGCGCATGGTGATGCCGAGAATGTGCTGATGCAGTCGCGCGAAGGTGTAATGCGTGGTATCCGACAGGAACGCACCATAGTTGCCGATCCACTGCTGATCATTGGCGACCTGATCGTAGTTGAACGCCATCGACGTGGAGAAGCGGCTCGCAAACCGCCATTCGGCGCCGAGGTCGCCACCGCGGTACCATGAGCGCCCCTCGTCGCTGGTACCGATCCGGTAGGCGGCGCGCGGCACGATCACCGGCCGGGGATCCCCCACGACATCGAAGCGCAGCGTCTGCTTCGGCGACTGTCGCAGCGCCGGCCCGCCGCGCGCGCAACTCACGCAGTGCGTCCCGCCCACATCGCTGAGCGACGCGGTGATCGCGCCGCCCCAGTTGCTGGCCAGTGATCCGCTGGTGTGCAGCGACAGCGTCTGCGCCGCCAGCAGTCCGCCGGTGGTCCAGTGCGACTCGGCGCTCATGGTGGAGAACGACGAGCGCAGGATGCGGTTGGGGCGCAGCTGCCGGAGGTCCAGCGACTGCCGGAACATCATGTCGTTGACGAGGTTCACGAACCCGAGGTCGTTCATCTCGACGCCGGCCGACGCGTAGCGCACCACGTTTTCGTAGCGCACGCGGCCACCCACCTGCTTGAGCCCCGTGGACGCCACGAGCCCGCCCATGGCCGTGCGGGTGGAGTCGAAGCGTTGCTCGTGATCGGGGCGCTGGTACAGGTGCACGCTGTTGCGCTGCGTGAGCGCAATGGACGACGCGGATCCGCTGACTTCGTTGAGGCCGCTGTAGCCCATCCACTCCCAGCGGTCCTGGGCGAACCGGTGGTATCCCTGCAGCAGCAGCGTGGTGGCCGCGCGGCGCAGGTAAGGGTCGGTGGCGGCATCGACGCGCCGGCGGACGTCGGTGAGTTGCAGGCCGAACTGCGATCGTCCCGCCCGCATCTCGCGGACGCCCCGCACCACGAGATAGTTGGTCTGCGGTTCGATGGTGCGGCCATCCGCGCCGCGGACCTGTTCGGTGGAGGCGTTCATGAGGCCGAAGGCCAGACCGTTGTCGAGGCGTCCCGTGATCTTGGCGGCCGCCGTGATGTTCGTGAACACGGGGTCGGCGCTGCTGCGTCGCAACTGTGGCGTGCGCCCCACGCGCCGCGTGTAGAAAATGCCTTCGCAGGATTCCCCGCAGCGGTACAGTCCGGCGCCTTCCTGGAAGAACGGGCGGCGTTCGTCGAAGCGGATTTCGAAGGCCGACAGGTTGAGCACGGCCGGATCGGCCTCGACCTGGCCGAAGTCGGGGTTGACCGTGGCATCGATCGTGACGCGCGACCCGAGGCCGGCCTTGAGATCGAGTCCGCCGGCCATCGTACTGATGGCACTGCCGCGCGTGGTGGTCGTCGTCGGGACGCGCTTCGCGACGGTGTACGGCAACAACTCGAGACGCCGCGGTGTCCCGATGTTCCGGATCCCGTCGAGGGTGCCGAGTTGCGAGATCAGCGTGCGGCGCGAGGGGCGGTACAGTGGCCAGCCGCTGCGCTCGTTCAGACGGATCACGTCGCGCCACACGCCGAACCCGAAGGTGTGCACGTCCTTCGCCGTGAAGCGCAGCTGGCTGAAGGGGACGCGATACTCGGCCACCCAGCCGGCGCTGTCGATGCGCGTGGCCACATCCCACACGCCGTCCCACGTCGCGTCTTCGGTGATGTCGCCGTAGATGGAGTAGTCGCGCTTCACACCGGCTGGATTCACCGCGAGCTCGACCCCGGTGCGTCCGTCGTGGTAGGCGTCGATGATGATCTTGAGCTGGTCGCTCGCCGTTTTCACATCGCGTCGTGAGAGCAACGCGGCCAGACTGTCGGGGTGCGGATCGAAGGCGCGGACGAGCACGTACAGATAGCGGTCGTCGTACGCGGCGCGGGCTTCGGTGCGGAACGTCGGCGCCAGATTCTCGCCCGGTTCGAACTGCCGGAAGTCGGCCATGGGGACGGCGCGACGCCACACGGCATCGCTGTCCCGTCCGTCGATCTCAGGCGCCCGGTCGGCGCGGATGGCGTGGCCTGCCGTTTCGGGTGCGGCGCTGGTGCGTGCGTCCCGCGGCGTGTCGCGCCCTGCGCTGACATCCTGGGCGGCGAGAGGTGCCGTGAGTGATGCCGTGAGTGAGATGGCGGTGATCAGCCCGACGGCGGCCGACCACAGGGCGCGCGCGCAGCGCGCGGTGGCGCGGCGGTGCGGTGTCTCGACCGGCGTCACGTCTGTTGGGACGGATGGTAGCCGGTCACGTCGGCAAAGTAGCTGCGGAGGCGCTCAATCCCGTCGGCCGGATTGTCCTCACTGGGCATCGTGGTGGGGCCGAGGCGGATCACCTTGCGCCGCCAGTCGAGGGCCACGCAGCAGATGGGGACGTTGGCGCCCTTGGCCACATGCCAGAAGCCGCTGCGCCACGCGGTCACCTTCTTGCGCGTGCCCTCGGGTGCCAACGCGAGGGCAAAGCGCTCGTGGGCGCGGAAGGCGGCGACGGTGCGGTCCACCGCATTGTCGCGATGCTTGCGGTTGACCGGAATGCCGCCGTTGGCGCGCATGAACCACCCGAGCGGCGGCAGGAAGAGCGAGTCTTTCCCCCAGAAGTGCGCGTCGAACCCGAGGGCCCATTTCCCGGCGAGGCCGATCGGGAAGTCCCAGTTCGAGGTATGCGGCGCCACGATGGCCACGAACCGCGGCACGTTGGGCATCTGCCCCTCGAAGCGCCAGCCCGCGCGTGTCATGATGGCCAGCCCAAGACGGCGCAGCCAACGACGATGGGTTTGCGGGGCCTCGGGGCCGAGCTGCCAGTCGACCGATGAGGTCGGGATGGTCGCCGATGGCGTCGTGGTGCTGGCGGGAGGAGTGGTCATACCGTTCATTTGACTGATGGCTGACAAGATTCGCAAGAGCGATCGTGAATGGCGCACCATTCTCTCGGCCGAGCAGTTCCGGGTCATGCGGTCGCACGGCACCGAACGCGCATTCGGTGGCTGCTACTGGGACCATCACGACGATGGCACCTATCTCTGCGCGGGGTGCGGGCAGCCGCTCTTTGCCTCCGCCGCCAAGTTCGAGTCGGGGACCGGCTGGCCCAGCTTCACCGCACCCCTGCATGACCTGGCCGTCGAGACGACTACCGACCGGCGCTGGTTCCTGGTGCGGGTGGAGGTGCATTGCGCGACCTGCGACGCGCACCTCGGGCACCTGTTCGACGACGGCCCGATGCCGGCGGGGCAGCGCTACTGCGTGAATTCGGCCTCGCTCGACTTCGCCGGGGTGGACGACTGACGGTGGTGCCCGACCGTGTGCGGGGTTGGACGGTCCGCACGCCACGGAAGCCGGCGTTCCACTGACCGATTCCGCTAGAGCGTGAGGCCAACGAGGCGCTCCCGCATCCACGTGGCCAGCGACGCCTCCGTCAGCGATCCGGCTGCGAGCGCCGTCATGACCTGCACCACCTCCGTCTCCGATGCGTCGAGATCTTTGCCGTTGAGACCGAGAAAAATCATTGCGGCCAGGAAGGCGGCCCGTTTGTTGCCGTCATTGAATGGATGCGCCCTCGCGAGTCCGAACGCATACGCGGCGGCGAGTGTCGCGAGGTCCGAGCCTTCCTCGTCGTGGTGCTTCTGCCTCGGGCGCACCAAGGCGGCCTCCAGCGCGTTCTCATCCCGAACGCCCGGCAGTCCGCCGTGTTCGCGCAACTGGTCGAGATGCGCGGCCTCCAAGACGATCCGCGGTACCCAGCGCCGCGTCGCCATCGGCTACTTCGCCAGCTCGCGGAGCGCGTTCCGGAACTTCTTTGCCGCGTGCGCTGCCACTGCTAAGCCTGCTTCGACATCCGGATCGTAGGGCGTCAGGAGGATGCCGCGGTCCGTCTCCACCGCCAGTACGCGGTCGCCGACTTCGAGATGCAGTCGCTCGGCCATATCCTTCGGGATCGTTGCGCCGATCGATCCACCGACTTGGCGCAAGGTGACTTCGCGAACCATCAATCCTCCGTAGCACGGGTGTGCTATTAAAATAGCACCGTAGTGCTACTGAACAAGCGTATGCGCGTCGGCATGTCGCTTGCCGCGGGGATAACCAAAGCCCCGGCACCGGATCGTGTGATCCAATGCCGGGGCTTGGTCCCGCCACCGCCTTCCCGCGGTGGTGTGTGCAGGGTGTCAGTCGCGCGACCCGGCGCCATTCACCCGTCCTGCCGTCATGCGGGAACCACTCAGGAGCAGCTGGGGCGGCCGCGCGGCAGCGCCACCGTGCAGTTCTTCGTGGTGCCGTTCTCGGTGATGGCGAGCTTCGCCGTGGCCGTGCCGTCGTACGTGATCACTTCGCGCCGCTCCTTCGTGGAGCTCGTGCCGTCGATCGTCATCACCACTTTCATGGTGCGCGTAACCGTGCCGGCCTTCGGATAGGTCTGCGACGTGGCCGAGACCGGGATCACGAGGCCACTCGTGACGTCGGACGACGTACGCACCGACGAGAAGGTCTTGCCTTCGCGGTTGGTGCCGCGGGCGGTTTCGGAGCCCTGCGAGTTGCCGTTCACCGTGCGCTGCGTGCTGCCGCTGGCGAGCCCCGTCACCGTGCGGTCGCCCGCGTTATTCACGGTGGCGGTGACGCTGCCGTCGCGGCTGCGGGTGGCGGTACCGGTCACGGTGGTCCGTGTCCGGACGGAGTTCGTGGTGCCGGTGTCGATGGCCGACTGGGCCACGCCGGCGGTGGTCTTGATGGTATAAATCGTCTTGACGGTGAGCCCCTGCTTCGTGGTGGGGCCGCAGGTCAGGTCGCCCGTGGCCGCCGAAAAGACGCAGCTGTCGTCAATCCGGATGGCGAACGGGCCCGCGTGCGGTCCGCGGCCCGGCGGGGCGTTGCCAATGAACGAGTCGCCGAGCCCGCCGCCCATGAAGCCGCCCATGCCGGGGCCGCCGCCACGGCCGCGTTCGGGGCCGCCCCACGGCATGCCGTTGCTTTCCGACGGCGCGTAGCTGCTCGACACGAGATCGAGGCCAGCCGGCGCCGACGCGAAGGCGAGGTCCGAGTCAAAGGCGCTCGGCGCCGAGCTGTCGAGACTGCAGGCGGTGACACTGAGCAGCGAGGCCGTCGCGGCCAACGCACGGAAGCGGGAGCGCATGGTGGAATCCTCTCGAAGGGCGGCCCGTGTCAGCTCGCGACCGTCGCGCAGCCATTTCCCGGGCGTTCGTTGCAGTAACACACAACGCCGTCGGAACCCTACGCGCTAGTCGTCGGCCCGGGGCAGGAAGGGAGCGAGCCGCTCCCGCAGCTGCCGCAGTGCCCGGCTCATGTTGGCCTCGACCGCTTTCACGGACACCCCCAGCAGCTCGGCGATTTCACCGTAGCGGAGGTTGCGCTCGCGGCTCATGAGGAACACTTCCCGCGTACGCGGCGGGAGGGCTTCGATTGCCTCGTGAATGGCGGCCTGCAGCTCGGCGGCGTGCACCTCGGCGTCCGCCGGCTCGGCGGGCTCGCTGAGCGCCTCGACGTACACCGCTGACTTCTTCTGCACCTGCAGGTGCCGCAGGTGATTGAGGGCCCGGTTGCGGACGGCCTGCAGGAGATACCCAGCCACGCTGCTGTCGGGCGCGAGCACCTCGCGTCGGCGCCACAGTTCCAAAAAGATGTCCTGGGCGAGCTCCTCGGCGACGCCCGGGTCGTGCAGCACCCGATTGGCCGAGCGCACCACGGGCTCGTACCACTGGCGGAAGATCGCGTCGAACGCTGTGTGATCGCCGCGGCGGAGGCGGTCCAGAAGGTCAGCGTCGGACACGAGGGGCGTGGGGCGGGCGAATGAGTGCGTGAGCAGGCGGTCGACCCGACTCGGCGGAGTCCTGTCGGCGCGGTTGGCCGCGTATACTACACTACCCGGCGCCTGGCGTGCGCCGGATCCCGGCGCCGGATCAGGGACGTAGGGTACCGCCACCTTCTCGTGTTCCCGAGGCATGTCCGACGAAATCCGTCCTTCCGCTGATGTTGTGTCCGGGTCCGACTGGGACGCCTTTGCCCGCTATCTCGCGGGGGAAAGCGACGCCGTGGAGTCGGGCGCCGTGGAGCAGTGGCTGGCGACGCATCCGGAAGACGCCGCGCTGGCCGCCGTTGTTAAGGCGCACGCCGCGCATGCCGAGGCGCGGTCGGGGGTGGTTGTGGATACCGAGGGGGCCTTGGCGGCCGTGCGCCGTCGGATGGCGGAAGCTGGGGCGACACCGGCGTTGACCGTTTCACGTGGCGGCAGTCGCCCGGTTTCCAGTTTAAGTCGTAGCACTGTTGCGCCGGTGACGCGTTCGTGGCGCACGCCGCTCGTGGCCATCGCGGCCGGGCTGGTCGCGATCGTGGGGATCGCGCAGTGGCGCGGCCAGCCGTCAGCGGCGGTATCGCGGGTGATTGCCACGGCGGTCGGTCAGCGCGATTCCGTGCGCCTCCCGGATGGCAGTCGCGTGATTCTTGCGCCGGGGAGCCGTCTCACTGTGGCCGCCGGGTTCAACGCGGCCAACCGCGATGTCACGCTGGACGGGGCTGCCTACTTCGAGATCGAGCACGACGGTGCGCATCCCTTCCTGATCCACGCCCGTGGCGCGGAGATCCGGGACATCGGAACGGCGTTCTCGGTGAACACCGACCGGGACGGACGGGTGTCGGTCGCGGTGACGCACGGGATCGTTGCGCTGCGTGACTCGGCCGCTGGGAGTGCGCCGCCGGTGGAGCTGGGGGCTGGAGACCGCGGGGTGCTGCAGGCGGGTGCGGTGACGGTGGCCCGCGGCACGGTGACGGATGCCGACATGGCGTGGACCCGTGGCGAGCTGGCGTACCGGGACGCGCCGCTGGCCGACGTGCAGGCCGATCTCCGCCGCTGGTACGGTCTCGAGTTACAGGTGACAGATTCCGTCCTCGCCGCACGCACGCTGACCGCCGCCTTCCGCGGCGATTCATCGGCGCAGGTCGTGCGGTTGATCGCGTTGGCGCTTGGAGCGGACGCGGTCCAGCGCGGCGACACGGTGTTTCTTCAGCCGCAGGGACCAGGACCGACGCGGATTCCCTGATTCGAGGCGCTCGACACGATGACGTGGTGGCAGGTAGGCCGGCGGGGCATGACGGCGGGCGCGATCGCACTCTTGATCGCGCCCGTCACAGTCGTGCGCGCGCATGCCGCTCCGGCGGCGACGCCCGACCCCGTGTGCGCGGCGCGGCTCGCGTTGCCGGAGCGGTCGTCGCTGTGGGCGCCGCCGCTGGACCGCATCGTGAAGGTGCAGCTCCCCGACCTGCCGGTGCGCGATGCACTGGACCGTCTCGCGGCGCTGGCCGGGATCGAGCTGTCGTACAGCGCGGACCTGCTCCCCCGCGATCGGCGGGTGTGTCTGGCGCTCGACCGGGTGCCGGTCGGGGCGGTGCTCGAGTCGCTGCTCACGGGCACCTCCTTGCGTTCAATCGTGCTGGGGGCGTCGCAAGTGGTACTGGCCCCCTCGCGCACCGATGGGGGGACCGCCCAGAGCGGGGCTGCGGTGCCGCTGATGGCACGGCATGCCAGTGTGCTCGACCGGGTCGTGGTCACGGGCTCGCCGGATGGGGCGCCTCAGCGCGGGTCGCCGTTTGCGCTGGACGTGATTGACGGGGCCGAGCTGGCGCGCCAAGGGGTGGGGACGCTGGCCGAGGCGCTGGATCTGGCCGTACCCGGGGTGTGGACGTGGACGGCGAGTGCGGGGACGCTGTCGGCGCGGTATGGCAGTATCCGCGGCGCGAGCTCGTTCGGTGTGTCGTCCCCGAAGGTGTATCTCGACGGGATCGAGGTCGCGAATCCGTTGCTCGTCACGCAACTCGATCCCGCGCGCATCGACCGCG
Source organism: Gemmatimonadota bacterium (assembly GCA_947475795.1). The sequence continues at coordinate 11,591 of CANJOX010000009.1, read as the reverse complement.
TGGAAGTGATCCGCGGGCCGCAGGGGGCCGCCTTATATGGGGCCGACGCCATCAGCGGCGTGGTCAACATCCTGACGCGACACGACGGCAGTCCGACGGGCGCACCAGCCCTGCAGCTCTCCACCGCAGCCGGTCTTTCGGCCACGGCGTACGCCCCGCGCGATGCGTTCGTGCAGGATCACGCGATGTCGTTTCGCCGTGGTAACGGTGGCCGCAGTCTGGGACTCGGCGTGAACGTGGGGACCGTGGGGGCGTATGTGCCGGGAGCGTCGGAGCGCCGGCTGCTGGCCGACGCCGACGCGCGCGTGATCCGTGGGAATGCCGTGCTGACCGGCACGGCGCGGTACTCGCTGCAACACGCGAACGCGAGCGCTGGGTTGGCGTTCGCCGGCGCGGGGGCGCCGGCCTTTACGGTCGGTGCCGGCAGTCCGTCCGTCTGGGGTGCGCAACCGGGGCTGGCCGCGAGCGGGGTCGGTGTGTCGCGTCTCGGGCTCACCGGTCCCGACGGCGACAGCATGCGCCCGCCGCTCGATTCCGCCGCGCTCCGTGCTTTCGCCGGCGACAGCGCCACCGGCCAGCGCCTGGCGCAGTACACCGTGGGTGGCACGGTGGCCGTGATGCCCGATCTGCACTGGACGCACACGCTCATCGCCGGTGTGGACGGCTATCGGCTGCGGGGCCTCTCGTCGGCTTCGCTGCCGGCGCCGGTGGCGAACACGAGCCTGTTGGGTGAGGGCGAGGGCGCCGCCGACCGGGGGACGCTGCGCCTCCGCTCCGTGGGCCGTTTCGATGTGGCCGAAGGGACGCTGCTGGCGGTGACCTTCGCGGCCGAACAGGCGCTCACGCGTGATGTGTCGTCACAGAGCGTCGCCGTGCCTCTCGCCCGCGCCGGCGCGGGTGCGCTGGCGCCGGTTCTGACATCGGCCCCCACGATCTCGCGTCTGACGCGTGCATGGATCAACAACACCGGCGTGTCGGCGCAGGCGATGCTCTCGTGGCGCGACCGGTGGTACCTCTCGGCCGGCGGGCGCGCCGAGCGCACGAGCGGGGCGGCGGCAACGGTACAGCACGCGCTGCTGCCGATGGTCGGGGCGTCCTATGTGCGCGACTACGGTGGTGCGGTGCTCAAGCTGCGGAGCGCCTTCGGAACCGGAATCCGGCCGGCGCGTGCGCTGGCGCGCGGGACGTCCTGGATGGGGCGCGGCAGCGGTACCGTCACGACCGACTTGCAACCCGAAGAGCAGACGGGCGTGGAAGCCGGTGCCGACCTCGTGTTCGAGCACGGCCTGTCGCTGCACGTCACCCGCTTCGATCAGGAGGCGACTGGGTTGATCCAGCCCGTCGCTCAGATGGAGAGCGGGATCGGCACGAACGGCCGCGTGGTGCGGAGTTTGTCGTACACGTTGCAGAACGTGGGGGCGATCACCAACCGTGGCTGGGAGCTGCAGGCCACGATGCGCCGCCGCGCACTGCAGGTGGCCGGTGCCTTGTCGCTGGTGGACAGCCGAGTGGCGAAAACCGCCCGCGGGTACCGGGGCGAGCTGCAGGTCGGCGACCGCATGCTCGACGTGCCGGCGTCAACGCTGAGCCTGTCGGCCGCGTGGACGGCACGTCGCTGGAGCGTGAGCACGACGGCCACGCGGGCGGCCGACTGGATCGGGTACGACCGGACGGCGATCGGCGTGGCGCTGGCAGACGACTCGCGTGCCTACGACGTGGGGGGCGCACAGTTGCGCCGCTATTGGCTGCCGTATGGGGGCGTCACGCGCTGGCGGGCGTCGGCGTCGTATCCGCTGCGCCGTGACCTATCGGCCATCGTGGGCGGCGAGAACCTGCTGAACGTGCAGCGCGGTGCGCCGGATAATGCCACGGTGACCGCCGGGCGCACGCTGAGCTTCGGGCTGCGTTCGACGTTCTGACCCCGCCCGGGGCGGGGCGCACCTGCCCGGCCGTTGCCCGTCCCGCCGGCGCCCCCTCGCGCAACGCGGTTTCCGGCCACATGTTCGGGTATGGACCGTCGACTCTTCGTATCCGCCGTGGCCGGAGCGACCGCTCTGCCCAGTCTCGCCGCGATCGCCCCGCGCTTCTCGCCGCAGGCGATCCGCCGTCTCATCGATGCCTCGGATGTGGCCAAGGGCCGCGGGGTCGCGCTGTTCGATCCCGATGCGCCGACGTGGCGCGGCACGGCGGCGCAGGCCGAGGCGTTCGCCGCCGACGAAGATTTCTGGGAACCGATCCAGCGCGCGTTTGATCTTGATCGCACGTGGATCAACCTGAACAACGGCGGCTGTTCACCCGCCCCCTCGCACGTGATGGCGCAGCTCGAGCGCGACCTGCGCTTCTCGAATGAGCTGCCGGTGATCCAAATGTGGCAGACGCTCGAGCCACGCATCGAGGTCGTGCGGCGCGAACTCGCACTGGAGTTCGGCTGCGACACCGAGGAAATGGCGATCACACGCAATGCGTCGGAAGCCATGGAGACGCTGATCTTCGGCATCGACCTGAAGCGCGGCGACGAAGTGGTGGTGAGCAACCAGAACTACGGCCGTATGCTCAACGCGTGGCGGCAGCGCGCGCAGCGCGAAGGGATCGTGGTGAAGGAGGTGTCCTTCCCCGTGCCGTGCACCAATCCGCAACTGATCATCGACGCGTTCGCGGCGGCGATCACACCGCGCACGCGCGTGATGGAGATCACGCACATCACCAACCTGACCGGCCAGATCCTGCCGGTGAAGGAGCTGGTGGCGATGGCGCGGGCGAAGAACGTGGCCACGTTCGTGGACGGCGCGCACGCGTTCGCGCAGTTCCCGTTCACGCGCGACGAGCTGGGCGTGGACTACTACGGCACGAGCCTCCACAAGTGGCTGCTGGCTCCGATCGGCACCGGGTTCCTGTACGTGCGCAAGGATCGCATTCCGTCGATGTGGCCGCTCATGGCGGGCAATCCGGGACAGGAAAAGGACATCCGGAAGTACGAGGAGATCGGCACGCATCCGGCCGCCAATCACAATGCGGTCTCGGTCTCGCTCGCGTTTCACCGCGCGATCGGCGCGTCGCGCAAGTTCGCGCGTCTCGTGTATTTGCGTGACCGCTGGGCCAAGCGGCTGCTCGCCGAGGGGCAGGGGCGCGTGAAGATCCACACGCCGCTCGACTCGGCGTGGGGCGGCGGGATCGGCTTCTTCAGTGTGGACGGCCTCGATCCGACGAAGCTCGGCAACTGGCTGGTGAGCCAGCACCGGATCGTACAGACACCGATCACGCACCCGGAATTCAGCGGGATCCGCGTGACGCCGAACGTGTACACGACGCTGCCGGAAATTGACCGCTTTACCGATCTCGTGCTGAAGGCCATCCGCACCGGGATTGCCTGACGATGCCGTTTCGGCGTGTTGGGCCCCGTCCGGTGGCGGTGGTGCTGGTGGCCCTCGTGAGTGCCATCCTGCCGGCGCGCCCGCTGGCGGCGCAGGCATTCGAAGGCATCGTGACCATGCGGACGTCGGCCGCTCCCCCACGCGGTGCGTCGGGGGCGGGCTCGGGGCAGCGTCCGGGGCAGGAGGTCGAGTACCTCGTCCGGAACGGTGCGGTGCGGGTGAACATGCGCGGGCCGGCGGGCGGTATGTCGATGCTGATCGCGCCGCCAGAGCGGACGCTGCTCATCCTGATGGCGGCGCAGCGCGCGTACATGGAGATGCCGATGGGAGCCATGGCGTCGACGCCGGCGGGTGCGCCGCCAGCTGACGTGAAGGTCACGCGTACCGGCCGCACCGAGACGATCGCCGGGTATTCGTGCGAACACGTGCAGATGGTCAGCGCGGCGCAAACGATTGACCTGTGCCTCGCGAAGGGACTGGGCCGCTACGTGAATCCGATGGCCGCGATGGCGCAGGGCGCGGCCCCGACGTGGCAACGCATGTTGAAGGCCGATGACGGATTCCCCTTGCGGATCACCATGGCGGACGGCTCCGTGCCGATCGAGGTGGTGAAGATCGCGCCGCAGCGCCTCGATCCTTCGCTGTTTGCGGTCCCGCCCTCGTACACGAAAATGGCCGTGCCACGGCGGCCTTAGCGGCGCGCGTTGTCCACACGGCGGGATACGGCGCTGAAACCTCCGGCAGGCTGTCCCGGTAGGGACGGGAGAGGGTGTGTGGCTCCCCGTTGCCGCGCGCCCGCCTTCTCAGGAGGATCCGATGTTCTTCATCATCTCGTTCGTGCTCTCCACCGTGCTTGCCATCATCCTGCACGGTTCCACGCGCCGGTTCGTGCGTAACCGGCTGCGCTATGTCGAAGCGGTGCAGCGCGCGATCGCGCCGTGGGCGGCCGGCGGCGCCGTGTTTCTGGTGGGGACCGTGGTGGCCGGCGTCCTGCCGCTGGTGGGCATCGGGACCGCGCTGACGGCGGGGATGGCCGTGGGCTCCGGGGTGGCATTCGGGGCGCGTGACATCCGGCGGGGAACGTCACCGGTGGTGTACGGGCCGTAAGCGGCGGCGCGGGGGGCGTGCCCTCAGTCCCGTGACGCGAGCGGCACTTCGCGCACCAGCATCGCCTGCGCGCCCGCGAAGTCCAGCAGCAGGACGTCGCCGACGCCGTGCTCGATCCGGACCCGCATGGAGTGCGGTGCCGCTGGATTCTCGGTGTGTAGCATGTCGCCCTCGACCCGGTACACGAGTTCGACGATCTGATCGGTCCCGCCGACGTCGACGTGATAGGACAGGACGCCGCCGGCCAGAAATTCCATGCGCACACCCGGGGCGAAGTCGAGTGTCACGTCGGCGCGCATGAGGCGCCAGATGCCCAGCAACCAGTCGGTGCTCATGCGCGTACTATACAGCATGGTCCTCTCGGTGCGCAGCGTCTTCGCCGTCAGTCGCCGCTGGGCGTTCGTCGCGCTCATCGCGGTGGCGTCCGGCGTGTCGGTCCCCGGTCCGGCGGCCGGACAGGTCGCCGCCCCCGCCGCCCGCGTCACCATTGACCACTCGGCGTTCGATGCCTTGCTGCGTGCGCACGTGGCCGACGGGCTGGTGGACTACGATGCGTTCCGGCGGGCGCCGTCGTTCCGCCGCTACCTCACGCTGCTCGAGCGCGCCTCGCTGGACGGCGCGGATGAGCAGGAGCGCCTGGCGTTCTGGCTGAATGCGTACAACGCCTACACGATCCAGCTGATCGTCGCGCACGGTGAACGCGAAAGCATCCGCCAGATCAACCGGACGTTCGGCGTGCTGCGCCTCAAGGGGCCGTGGAGCGAGCCGCTCGTGCGCGCGGCGGGACGCCGTCTGACGCTCGACGATGTGGAGCACCGGATTCTGCGCCGGGAATTCCACGATCCGCGCATTCATTTCGCGCTCGTCTCGGCGTCGAAGGGCAGCCCACCGCTGCGCGCGGAGGCGTACACGGGGGCGGCGCTCGAACGGCAGCTGTTCGATCAGGGCGGTCGTTTTCTGCGGGATACCACGAAAAATCAGATTGCGGTGAAATTCCCGCGGCTCAGTCCGATCTTCACGTATTACCGCGCCGACTTCGGCAATTCGCGCGCGGAGCTGGGATCATTTCTGGCCGCGTGGTTTGACGGCGACACGAAAACGCGGCTGGAGTCTGGGCGCTTCGGGATGCGGGAAATCCCGTTCGACTGGTCGTTGAACGCGCAGCGCCTCACGCGCTGAGGTGGCCGGCCGTCACGCGATGCGTGACGGCACCGGGGAGGGCACCCACACCAGCGCCACGAGCTGCAGGTGCACGTCGCCGCTCTTTGTCTTGATGGGAATGGCCTCGAGCGTTTCCTGCTGCGCATCGTACGCGCCGCCGAGGGCATCGATATCGGCCTGCAGCGCCGCCTCCAGCTCGGCGTACTGCGCCTCGATCGCCTGCAGGCTCTCACTGGCGCGGGTCACGTCCCCCTGCTGCTGCGCGGCACGCCCGGCGCCCCGCGCGGCGGTGCCGACCCGGCTGAGCGCGCCGGCAGAGATCCGGCCGCGCCCGAAGAACGCGCCGAGAATCGCGCCTCCCACCGAGATGGCGGTATCCATCTTTGCCTGCGACGCCTGCGCCTGCTCACGCTGCACGGTCTGCTCGGCGCGACGTAGGCGCTCCTGCAGGGTCGCAAACTTGGTGGCGTACTTGCCGCGCAGCGTCTCGATGCGCCGGTCCCGGGCTTCGCGCGCCACGACTTGCAGACGGATCCGGAAATCCCGTTCCGACTCGCCGACGTTCGAGAGCTGCTTCAGGGCGGTGCTACGAAACAGCGACACCGTTTCGTTGGTGACGATCCACTTCTGGAACGCCTTGCTCCACGCGGGATAGCTCTTCGGATTCGACGCGGTCTTCGGCAACGCGGCGTAGGTGGCTCCGTCGATCGGCGCGCGTTCGAGCGCGGACGGGTCCAGGTCGATCCGCTCCGCACCGTCCCACGCGATCGTGATCGGACCGTCGTCCATTGTGGCCAGCAGCGCCACGCGACGCTGCTCGGCGACCCCGTACTTGGCGCTGGCGAAGGACACGTCGGCCAGGCCCAGCACGGCCGGGCGGTACGTGATCGGTTCGCCACCGGCGTGCACCGGGAGGAAGTACTGCGGGATGTCCGCCGGCAACACCGGCGCCTGTCGCGACGCCGACGGGTCGAGTGCGGGCACGCTCCCGCCACCGGTTGACGGCGCGGGTGTGTCGACGACCGGTGCGGTGCGGGCGTTGAGCGCCCTGATCTGCTCGCGGGTCATGGGACCGGCGAGATAGGACATCGTCCAGCGCGTTTCAAATGTGACGGGTGCCGACTCGTGCACGCTGTGCAGCAGGAACACGCGCTTGCCGAGTCCGGCCAGCGTTTGCTCCATCGCACTCTTGTCGAAGGGCTGTCCGCCGGACGCGCCTTCGAGTCCTTCCATCACGCGCATCTTGTCGCGTTCCGTCTGCAGGCGGCCGATAAACCAGGTGCCGGTGTTCGAGAGGCCACGGTAATCCAGATCCACCGGATTCTGCGTGGCCAGCACGACGCCGAGTCCGTAGGCGCGGGCCTGCTTGAGCAGCGTGAGCAACAGGCGTTTCGACGGTGGGTTCTCCACCGGCGGCATGTAGCCGAACAGTTCGTCGATGTAGAGAATGGCCCGCAGCGAGCCGGTGCCCGGCTGCGTGCGCACCCACGCGAGAATGTCGGCGAGGAGGAGCGTCATGAAGAACATGCGCTCGGCGTCACCGAGATGCGCGATCGATACGATTGAGCCCTTCGGCTTCCCGTGCGCGTCGTAGAGCAGCGTCGCGGTGTCGAGCGGTTCGCCTTGCATCCACGTCTGGAAGCCCGGCGCCGCCAGCAGGTTGTTGAGCTTCATCGCGAGCGCGGTGCGGTCCTTCGGCGGAAACACGGTGTCGAGCGGCATCACGCCGACGGTGTTGAACGGCGGCGCTTGGATGCCGCCGATCAGTCCGGCGAGATCGAGGTCGCGACCGTCGCTCCAGGCGGCGTGCAGCAGGTTTGCGAGCAGAATGTGCTCGCGACTCGCAATCGGATCGCCGTCGATGCCCAGCAGCGCCAGCACACTCGTGGCGGTGGCCTCGACGCGCTCCTGCATCGCTTCGCTGTCCTCGCGGATGACGGGCGGCGGCGCCACGAACGCTTTGAGGAGTGACAGCGGCTGACCGGCGGTGCTGCCCGGCGTGTAGATCGTGACATCCGCGGCGTCGACGAGTCGCTGCAGGCGCGCCCCGTCCTGGCCCCAGCCGGCGAGTCCGTTTTTCCAGAGCGTGGCCTGCTGCGCCGCGAATTCATCGGCGGTGAGTCCGGCGTTGGCCGCCTGCTGCGGGTCCACCCACGGGCGGAAGTCCGCCGGCGCCAGCGACGGGAAGCGCAGCGCGAGGTTGCCGAGATCGCCCTTCGGATCGATCGCGATCACGGGGATGTGATCGATCAGCGCTTCCTCGAGGAGTCCGACGCCAAGACCGGTCTTGCCGCTGCCGGTCATGCCGATGATCACGGCATGCGTGGTGAGGTCCTTCGCGTCATACAGCACGTCGTCGTCACGCCGCGCACGCGTGGCGAGATCGTAGCGCTTGCCGAGGTAGAAGGCGCCCAGCGTCTCGAAGTCGGTCATCGTCAGCGGTCGGTGCGAGGTGCGGCGTAGGTCATTGGTACGCGGGCGAAGATCTCACGCTCGTGCTGGCGCAGGTTCTCGATGTCGTAGGGCTGCACGGGTTTCGCGTCGAGGTCCACGGTCTTGGTGGCGGAGTCGATCTTGTACCCGCTCAGGTAGATGTTCAGCCGCGCGTGCAGCATGGTTGGCGTGCTGTTACCCGACGCGGCCATGAGCCGGCGATCTTCGGCGATGCGGGTGAGCGCAACGCCGTTGTCGTAGTAGTAGGCGCGCGACGAGCGCATGCCGTCGGTGAACGTCATCTGCTCCTCGATGACCGCGAGCGTGTCGTGCACGTATTTCGCCACATAGCCGGATTCGCCCGTGACGCTGTCGGACCAGCGGCCCTCCACCGTGACGGTGTCGGCCGCCGCGCGGTCAACGGCTTTCGCGGCGGGTTGATCGGCGCATGCCCCGGCGGCGAGGAGCGCGGCGAGGGCAACGGCAGGCAGTCTGGCGGGCGTCAGAATTCGCGGCGCTTCATTTCCTTGAAAATACCTTCCGCCTCGGACCCTTCCAACGGCTCGGTCTTGCCGCGCGTGGCCTCGAGCGTCGGGTCGAACAGGCTGCGGGAGGGCTTCTTCTGCTGCGAGGCCTTGGCGGCCGTCTTCTTCAGCAACGCCTTGAGCTGTGAATCCTTCATGCGCACTCCGGTTGAGGGACTCCTTGATGTTGCCGGTGCCGGCGCCGCCTGTAAAGGCCACGGAGGCACACCGTGGCGACGTCAGGTACGCCGGAGCTGGTCGGCGGTAATGCCGGCAACCGTCGTACAGCCGGCCAACCCCATGGTGAGGTCGAACTCGGCGTGCACGTTCCGCAGCACCTCGGCCACTCCAGCCTCGCCCGCCAGCGCGAGACCGTACACGTAGGGGCGCCCCAGCAACACGGCGGTTGCACCGAGGGCGACGGCCTTGAAGACGTCGGCGCCGCCGCGGATGCCGGAGTCGAGCAGGACGGGTTGCTGTCCCCGCACTTCGGCGACGATGGCGGGGAGCGCATCGAGTGTCGCGATTTCGCCGTCGATCTGCCGGCCGCCGTGATTTGACACGATGATCGCGTCGGCGCCGTGTTCGACGGCTAGACGCGCGTCTGCGGGGTGGAGGATGCCCTTGAGTAGGATGGGAAGGGTCGTCATGGCGCGGAGTCGGGCGAGGTCGCTCCACTTCAGACTGGGTCGCGAGTACGTGGCGACGAAGCGTCGCACGGCTTTGCGCGGCCAGTCGGTGCGCAGCTTGTCGGCGAGCGGTCCCGGGGTGCGGCGCAGCAGATCGCGGAACACCGCGAGTGCCTGCCACGTGAGACGGGTGGCGGGTGCGCTGGCGGCGGCGCCGGCGAGCGGCAGATCGAGCTCGCGGCGGAACACGGGATCGGAGGTGTACTGCGCGATGCCCATGCCGCGCAGAAAAGGGAGGTGTGCGAGATCGAGATCACGCGGACGCCAGCCGATCATGGAGGTGTCGAGCGTGAGCACGATGCCGCGGCACCCGCAGCGTTCGGCCCGTTCGACGAAACTGCGCACGAGGTCGTCGGAGCGTGACCAGTACAGCTGGAAGAGTCGCGGCGTGTCTCCGAGCGCCGCCGCGCACTCCTCCATCGGCACGGAGGCCTGATTCGAGAAAATCATCGGAACGCCCGCGCGGCCGGCGGCGCGCGCGACCGCCAGGTCGGCCGCGGGGTGCGCCATCTCGAGCACACCGATCGGTGCGGTGAGCAGAGGCATGGGGAGCGTCATGCCCAGCAGCGTGGTGCTGGTGTCGCGCTGTTCGACATCACGGAGGACGCGCGGCACGATTTTCCACGCGCGGAAGGCGGCGAGGTTGTCGTGCATCGTGTCCTCGCGTCCGGCCCCACCGGCGATGTAGCCACCGGCGGATGGCGACAGCGACTGGAGGGCGCGGGTTTCGAGGTCCCGGCTATCGACCGGAACGCGCGGCCGGTCGCCCGAGAGCCCCGCGCTGAAGACCGCGCCCTGCACCTGCGGTCCGCTGGGCGTCACGGGGCGACGGGCGGCAGCGCGAGCATAGCCCGGATGGCATTGATCACCGCGCGCCCGGCCGGCTTATAGGGCGTCATGGCTTCGAAATGGCCGTCGCCCGGCACCGTCACCACCCACGCGCTGTCGCCGCGCGCACGTGCCGCGGCGACGAAGCGATCGCGGACCGCCACGGGCGCGATGAAGTCACGATCGCCGGCCACGTGGACGCTGGGGATGCCCACGGGCAGACGTTCGCGTGGGGAGGCATCACGGAGCCGCGCCGGCACGCTGTCGGGCGCGGCCCCCAGCAGCGATTCCACGGCCGGGTTGCCGCAGGTGGCGCGTTCGCGCGTATAGAACTCGGCCAGATCGGCAATGCCACCCACCGACACCACGCCGCGGAGGGGGAGGGGCGTGCCGCCAGCCAGCGGACTGGTGGCGTCGAGTGAATGACGCGCCGCCAGCCAGAGTGCGAGGTGGCCGCCGGCGGAGTGTCCGGCGACGACGATGCGTGTGGTGTCCACCGGGTACCGGCTCGCCAGTGTGCGCACGTAGTCGGCGGCGTCGGCGACGTCACGGAAGGTGCCGGGCCAGCCGCCGCCGGGGTGATCGTAGCGGCGGTATTCCACGTTCCACGTGGCGACCCCACTGGCCGCGATCGCATCGGCCAGCGGGGCGCTGTTGCGCACGGAGGCGTAGCGGGAGAGCCAGCAGCCGCCGTGAATGATGATGGCGATGGGCGCGCGGGTGCCGGGGGCGGTCTCGGGGGGGAGGCGCAGCTCGCCGAACTGGAGTGAGTCGGTCCCGTAGGCAATGCGGAGGCCGGCCGAGCGCAGCGGGATCGTGTCCACGTCGCCGGCGCGCATCAGTCGTGGCGCGGGGGCGCTGGAGGGGGTGCCCGTCTGAGCGTGGGCCGTGGGGGCGGCGATCAGCGCGAGCGCGGCCAGGCCGAGGAGGGCGGCGACGGTGGGGTGTCGGGGAGTGGACATGCCGTGAAGCTGGGGGCGGCGTACGGGGGCGTCCAGTCGGCGGGGCTGGGGCCTTCCCCAAAAATCCTGTTGACAGTCCGAAAAGCTGACGCTAGTGTCTGGTGGCATTCGAATCATGAGGGCCGCGCCACGGTGCGGGACAACACGAGCGTTGCAGGCGACTTCGGGGACCTGGCGGCGTGCAGGTCCCTTTGTCGTGGGCAGGTTTTCGGACGCGAACGCAGAGCGGTTGTCGCACGACAGCCGCGGCCCTCGCGGGGGGCTCATCCGCGAACAACACGAGTGCTCGGTGCGTACGGCAGGGCCGGACTCCGAACACACAGCAAGGGGAACAGTGCCATGCGTACGACCGGCAAGGTGAAGTGGTTCAACGACGCGAAGGGCTTCGGTTTCATCACGCCCGACGACGGCTCGAAGGATTGCTTCGTGCACCACTCTGCCATTCAGGGTGGTGGATTCCGTACCCTCGCCGAAGGCGAGCGCGTTGAATTCGACATCGTGCAGGGCCAGAAGGGT
>CANJOX010000008.1 GCA_947475795.1 Gemmatimonadota bacterium | reverse complement strand
CGCGCCGCCGTGGACACCGATTCCGACGTCGGCGGCGGCAATCGCCGCGGCATCGTTGATGCCGTCGCCAACCATGACCACCGGGCCGCGCCGTCCGGTCGTCCGGTCCTGCTGGAGCCGGCGGACGACGGCCAGCTTGTCTTCGGGGGAGGCGGCGCCGATGGCGTCGGCGGGGGCAAAGCCGAGCGCGCCGCCCACGGCCGCCACCACCTCGGGGGCGTCGCCACTCAGCATCACCGTGTGCCACCCGCGGGCGCGCAGGGCGTCGAGCGACGCGTGCGCGTCGGTGCGTACCCGGTCGCCCAGTCCGCCCATGGCGATGACGACCCCATCCACAGCCACATGCACGGGGGTGAGCGTGCGATCCCCCTCCCGCATCATCCGCGACACGGCCTCGTCGATCACCGGTGCTTCCTCGGCGACAAAGCGCGGCGACCCGATGCGCACCGTGTGTCCACCCACGACCCCGTCGAGGCCGCCTCCAGCGATATGGCGCGACGTGGTCACGCGCGGCACCGGCAGCCCCGGCCAGGCGCGACGAAAGCCGTCGGCGAGCGGATGCGACGAACCCTCTTCGAGGGCCAGCACCAGCGGTGGCACCCACGACGGCCCGACCCACGCGACGAGTGCGGTGCGTCCTTCGGTGATCGTGCCGGTCTTGTCGAGCACCAGGGTGCCCGGCGTGGCCAGCCGCTCGAGGGCGTCGCCCCCCTTGATCAGCATACCGCGGCGCGCGGCGCGTCCCACGGCCACCGTGATCGCCAACGGCGTCGCCAGCGCCAGCGCGCAGGGGCAGGTCACGATGAGCAGCGCGATCGCGTCGTCGAGGGCGTGCGCCGGGGCAAGCTGTGTTTTGATGGCAAACGTCACCGCGGCGGCCAGCAGCACGACGGCGGTGAACACGCCCGCCATCCGGTTGGCCGTCTGCACGATCGGGGCGCGCCGCGTGGCGCTCTCTTCGACCTGACGCATCAGCGTCGCGATGCGACTCGTCTCGCCCGCCTGCTCGACGCGCACCCGCAGCGGGGCCTCGACGTTGAGCGTGCCGGCATACACCGTCGCGCCGACATCGACCGAGGCCGGGCGCGATTCCCCCGTGAGCAGCGCCGCATTCACGCTCGACCGCCCCTGCGTCACGACGCCGTCGGCGGGAAAGCTTTCCCCGGCGCGCACATCGACGAGCATCCCCGGCAGCAGCGCCTCACTGGGCATCTCCCGCACAATATCCTGCTCGACCACGCGCGCCGTCCGTGGCGCGAGCGCGTGCAACTCTTCGGCCGCATCCACGGCCATGCGCTGGCCCCGCTGCTGCAGGAAGCGTCCCACCAGCAGCGCGAAGATCAGCAGCACCAGCCCGTCAAAGTAGATCGGCCCGGTGTCGGTGACCGTGTTGATGGCCCCGCGCACGAAGCCGGCCGCAAGGGCGATGGCGATCGGGAGGTCCATGTGCAGCGCACGGGTGCGCAGAGCGGCCCACGCCCCGGTGAAGAACACGCGACCCGGCCAGATGAACGCCGGCACGGTCACGGCCAGGCTCACCCAACGGAAAAACCGCGTGAGGTCGGCGTCCATGCCGTTGAGGTCACCCGCATAGAGCGCGAGGGCCGCCAGCATGACATTGATCGCGATCGCACCGGCGATGCCGATCCGCCCCAGCATCGCGCGGTCTTCCTTGCGGCGCATGTCGGCGCGCGCCACGCCGCGGAAGGGGTGCGGCGGGTAGCCCAGCGCGTCGAGCGCTTGCGCGATACGGGAGAGCGGGACCGTCGCGAGGTCCCATTCAATGACCGCCAGCGACCGTCGCACATCGAGCACGGCGCGCAATACCCCGGGCACCACCAGCGGCACCCGCTCCACCAGCCACACGCACGACGCGCAGTGCACCCCCTCGAGGTACAGCTCGGTTTTGAAGAGCCCGCCGGCCACCGCGTGCACGTACAACTGCGCAAAGGCGGGGTGATCGAACTCCTCGTAGCGGCGTCCCGACGCGCGGACCGGCACCTCGCGTCGGTCCGCGAAGCCGTAGTACGAGTCGAGGCCGTGCGCGTGCAGAATCCCGAACGCGGTATGACAGCCGCTGCAACAGAACTGCCGTTCGGCGTCCTCGTCCAGCAAGCCGTCGGGCACCGGGAGACTGCAGTGGGCACAGAGCACCTGTTCTGCCACGCGCGCCGGTATGGTGGCGGTGCTCATCACATCATGCCTGCATGTTGCATCGAGAAGCGTCCGGAGATCGACAGCAGTCCCATGACGAGCACCAGCGCGGCGCTCAGCATCGGCAGCCGTTGGCGCAGGGGACCGAACAACCGCTGGGCACCGAGTCCGACGGCGAGCAGCGCCGGGACGGTGCCGAGCCAGAACACGGCCATCGTGAGCACGCCGGTGCGCACAGTGCCCGACCCGCCGGCCGCCGCCACGAACACATAGAGCCATCCACAGGGCAGCATCGTAGTCAGCAAGCCGGTCAGATACGCGCGCGTGGCCATCGGCTGCTCCCGCACGGCGTGCAGCACGCGCCCCATGGCGCGCTGCCATGACTCGGGCGCGCGCAGCGCCCCGAGTCGCACACCGCGCTGGGCGGCGATGGTGCTGATCGCCCAGCCGACCATGAGTGCGCCGGCGACCATCGCCGCCGCCCGCTGCACCCCGGCCAGCGCTCCCAGCGACGACACGCCGGCGCCGATGGCACCGGCGATCACGCCGAGCGTGAGATACGAGGTGAGACGTCCCACGTTGTACATCGCGTGGGCGCGGAGCGCCGCCGCGTCGGTCCCGCTGCCGGATCCGGTGTAGAAGCACACGAAACCGCCGCACATGCCGGCGCAGTGCACGCTTCCCACGAGGCTGGCCAGCAGAATACCCGACGCCGTGCCGATCATGCCTAGCGCCCGGTCCCGATGGCGCGCGAGGCGGCGCGCACGGCGGTGATGCGCGTGCTCGCGGTGAAGTGCGAGGTATCCCGCCTCGCGTTTACCCGGACTTCCCATTCGCCGGGCGCGTTGATCGGCACGGTGGCCGTGTACACGCCAGCGCCCTCGTCGGTGAGAGTGGCGGTGGTCAGGTCGTTGGCGCGGGCGTTGAAGAGCACGGTGGCTTCCACGTGTGCATCACGCAGTGGCAGCGCCTTCTCGTCGCGGAGCACCACGCGCAAGCGCGTGGGCCGCCCGGCTACGATCGAGTCCACGAACGTCTGCACGCCCCACCCGAGATCCAGACTGCGGTGCGTCTGCGCCATCGTGGAGTCGTAGAACACCGCCTTCTTGTAGTAGTCCGGCTCGACCGAGAAGGAGGGATCGTTGTTCGCGATGCGCATCATGACGAGATTGCCGGCGACGGTGGCGCCGAGCATCACCGTAATACCGATGGGCCAGCCCATGCCTGCTTTCATCGCGAGGTGCCGGTTGGAGCGCTGCCGACCGGGCCGAGCAGCCGGTAGCTCACCGACTCCTGATAACGACGGCCGTCGGTGACGCTGATCGTGATCATGCGCTCCCCATTCGCGAACCCGCGCCGCGGGAGGAGCACGAAAAGGCTGGTACTGCGGGTTGCGCCGGCTCCGACCATGAGCGGATTCTCGGGCGCCACGACGGTGACCTCGTCGGGGCGCAGTCCGGCCTCGGTGAGCCCGTCGAGCGCGATCGTGTATGGCATCGTCGTGCTACCGCGGTTGGTGAGCTTGATGCGGATCTGATTCGCAATGCGACCGTCCGCTTCCTCGGTGAACGGGCCGTCGAGTCCGCCGCGCAGCACGGTCAGGTCGGCCGATTCTTTCATGACCAGCGCCGTGATGAGGCCCCCCATCAGGACCGTGAGCACCACCGGATACAGAATGGTGCGCAGGCGCAGCAGCTGTCGCGGCTTACCGGCGATCGCGTCCTGCGACGAGTACCGGATGAGCCCCGTCGGCTTGCCGATCTTCGTCATGATATCGTCGCAGGCGTCGATGCACTGCGTGCAGTGCACGCACTCCATCTGCAGGCCGTTGCGGATATCGATGCCGGTGGGACAGGTCTGCACGCAGGCGCCGCAGTCGATGCAGTCCCCGGCATCCGCGCTCCGTGACGTGCCGGCGTGCTCGCGTGGTTCGCCGCGGACATAGTCGTACGCCACGATCACCGACTGGCGATCGATCAGCGCCGCCTGCCAGCGGCCATAGGGGCACACGATGAGACAGGTTTGTTCACGGAAGTACGTGAAGTTGAACCACACCAGTCCAGTGAACAGCACCACGAAGAAGAACGCGGTGGGATGCTCGGACGGCGGGTTCCCCATCCAGTCGTACAGCTGATCGGTGCCCACGAAGAACGCCAGCAGCGTGTGCGACACGAACAGCGCCATGGCGAAGAACGTGACGTACTTCGCGATGCGCCGCGGCGTGAACCACGCGCCCTGCTTGTCGAGCGTGCGCGACGCCGTGTATCCCCCGTCGAACCAGCGTCCGATGGGGCGGAACAGGAATTCGAGATAGACCGTTTGCGGGCAGGCCCAGCCGCACCACGCGCGCCCGAAGAGCGCGGTGATCAGAAAGATGCCGATCACACCGCTGCCCATGACGAGCATGAACAGCAGCGTGTCGGTGGGCAGGAAGGTGTAGCCCATCAGCGTGAACTGGCGTCGCGGCAGGTCCATGAGGAACACGGGCTTGCCGAACACCCGCAGGTGCGGGGCCGCAAAGAACACCGCCATCAGCAGGTAGGCCACGACCTGCCGCTTCTTCCACCATCGGCCGTGCGACGGTTTGGGGCGGATCCAGCGACGGGTGCCGTCTTCGTTGAGCGTCGGGAGCACACGCCCCGACGGCGGTCTCCCAATTCCTGATGATGCCGTTGGGCTCACGGGGTAACCGGCATTCCTTGTGGCGGCTTCGGGTTCGCCGGATTCGATCCCTGCAGCGACGCGACGTACGCCACGACCTGCTCGACCTGTTCCAGCTTGAGCATCGTGCCCCAGGCCGGCATCCCCTTCTCGAGCACGCCATTCATGACGGTCTTGTAGATGTCGGTGATCTGTCCGCCATGAATCCACGCGTTATCGGCGAGATTCGGGCCGATCAGTCCGCCGCCATCCATGCGATGGCAGGAGGCGCAGAACTTCTGGAACGCCTCTTCGCCTTCGTGCAGCGCGTCCTCGTCCTTCATCATCGCCAGCAGTTTGTCGCCGGACACGTCGCCGGTCGGCGCAGGATGCGCTGCGGCGAACGCCTTCATGTCGTCTTCGTAGTCCGCGATGCGCCCCTTGCCGTTGCCCACGGGGCCGACGTTGAAGAGGTAGATCACGGCGAAGATGATCGTGCCGGCAAACGTCAGCAGCCACCAGCGCGGCATCGGGTTGTCGTATTCCTGAATCCCGTCGTACGAATGCTCGATCAGACGGTCCTGCTTGGTGGCCTTGTCCTTGTCGTCTTGAGTCGACATGGGTCAGCGCTCCTGGGTGCGGGGCGTGATCACGCGATCGTCCTCGAGCGGCAGCAGCGACGCTTCATACAATTCGCGCCTCCGTGACGGAAGAAACGTGCGGATCGTGATGGCGACGAACACGCCGAGGAAGAGCACCAGTGCGACCTCGGCGTAATTCGAGAGATCGGCGTAGCTCATGATGTCGGAGAGCTTCATCAGTTCGATCCTCCCGGTGCCACGGTCGCCGGGACGGCGGCGGTGGGCTGGACCTTGATGTCGCGGCCAAGGCGCTGCATGTAGGCGACCATCGCGACGATCTGCTTGTCCTCGAGCCCCGACGGCCCGCCCTGCCCGACGATCGCTGCAGCGATCGTCTTTGCCTGCGCGCGGGCCATGGCGGGCGCCCGGTTCACGGCATCGCCGTACGGCACGCCGACCATTGCCATCGCGTCGACGCGCGACTGGATCTGCTCGAAATCGATCGGTTTGGTCAGGAAATGCGCGTAGGCCGGCATGATCGACTTCGCGGTGACGGCACGCGGATTCTCGAAGTGCCGCACGTGCCAGAGATCGGGATACTTGCCGCCCTCACGCGCCAGATCAGGCCCGATCCGGCGCGAGCCCCACAGGAACGGATGCTCGTACACCGACTCGCCCGGCTTGGAGTACTCGCCGAAGCGCTCGGTCTCGTAGCGGAACGGACGCACCATCTGCGAGTGGCAGTTGAAGCACCCCTCGGCGATGTACATGTCGCGGCCGGCGAGTTCGAGGGGCGTATACGGCTTGACCGACGCGATGGTGGGGACGTTGGACTTGATCAGGAACGTGGGCAGGATCTCGAACAGCGAGGCGACGACGACGGCGAGAATCGTGAGCGCCGTGAAGAGCAGCGGCGCGCGTTCCCACGCGCGGTGCCACTGCACCTGATTGAAGCGTGCCCAGAGGCCGCTGGCCGGCACCACCGGGTGTTCTTCCACGTACTTGGGTGCCAGCGGTGCCGCTTCGATCACGGGTACGTGGTACGCCGCCGGGCGGCGCATCCACGTCATGAGGATGTTCCAGCCGAAGATGAACATGCCGACGATGTAGAACGTGCCGCCGACCACGCGCATCCAGTACATGGGGAGCAGCTTGAGCACCGTCTCTACGAAATCGGGATAGGCCAGGCGGCCCGTCTCGTCGAAGGCGCGCCACATCAGTCCCTGCGTCACACCGGCGCTGTAGATCGCGACCACGTACAGCACGATGCCCACCGACGCGATCCAGAAGTGGACTTCCATGGCGCGCTTGCTAAAGATCTCCGTCTGGAAGAGCCGCGGCAGCAGCCAGTACACCATGCCGAAGGTCATGAAGCCGTTCCAGCCGAGGGCGCCCGTGTGCACATGGGCGATGATCCAGTCGGTGTAGTGGGCCAGCGCGTTGACGCTCTTGATCGAGAGCATCGGGCCTTCGAACGTGGACATGCCGTACGCCGTGATGCCGACCACGAAGAACTTGAGGATCGGGTCGGTGGCCACCTTGTGCCACGCGCCGCGCAACGTGAGCAGCCCGTTGATCATGCCACCCCACGACGGCGCCCAGAGCATGACCGAGAAGAGCATGCCCACGGTGCTCGCCCACTCGGGGAGGGCGGTATAGTGCAGGTGGTGCGGACCGGCCCAGATGTACATGAACACCAGCGACCAGAAGTGCAGGATGGACAGCTTGTAGCTGAACACCGGCCCTTCGGCGGCTTTCGGCATGAAGTAGTACATCAGGCCCAGGAACGGCGTGGTCAGGAAGAAGGCCACGGCGTTGTGTCCGTACCACCACTGCATGAACGCGTCCTGCACCCCGGCGTAGATGCTGTAGCTCTTGAACAGCCCGGCCGGCATGGACAGGTTGTTGAAGATGTGCAGAATGGCGACGGTGACGATGGACGCGATGTAGAACCAGAGCGCCACATAGATGTGCCGTTCGCGGCGCCGGATCAGCGTGCCGAAGAAGTTCACCGCGAACGCCACCCACACCACCGCGATCGCGATGTCGATGGGCCATTCGAGCTCGGCGTATTCCTTGGCCTGCGTGAAACCGAGCGGCAGCGTGAGGGCCGCGCTCACGATGATGGCCTGCCATCCCCAGAAATGAAATTTGCTGAGCCCATCGGAGAACATGCGGGCTTTCAGCAGGCGCTGGGTGGAGTAGTAGCAGCCCGTGAAGAACGCGTTGCCGGCGAAGGCAAAGATCACGGCATTGGTGTGCAATGGGCGCAGCCGCCCGAACGACAGCCATTCCAGGTTGGTATTGAAGATCGGGTTGGCGAGCTGCAACGCGATGATCAAACCGACGAGCATGCCCACGACGCCCCAAATGAGCGTGGCGAACAGGAACTGGCGGACGATGGCGTCATCGTACGAGAACCGATCGAGCGACGCGGCCGACGCGCGCGGCACGGCGCCGCCGCCCGCGCTGGGGGCTGAGGTCATCGGGCGCCTCTGGTGAATCGTGGGATGAGGGTCATGCGCGCAGAGTTTAGACGGTCGCACCGTGCCTGCGCGTCAGGAGCCTGACGTGATTGCGTCGGGGATTCCCCGATGGTGGCGCCCCACGCCCCGAAACCCTGTATACTTCTCGATATGCGCCCTCATCCGATCTCCTCCCGCCCGACCGACCGGCGGGCGTTCGTTGCCGCCGCTGTGCAGCTGGGGGTCGCCGCCGTGGCGGCCACGGTGGGCGCGCGCGCGGTCCTGGCCCAGCCGCCCGCCCGGAGTGGCGTGACCGGCACCCCGCCGCGCCCCGCGACGGGCGCCGCGCTCCCCCCCATGACGGTCTACAAAGACCCGAACTGCGGCTGCTGCGCGGAGTGGGTGAAGCACGCCCGGAAGGCCGGCTTCGAAGTCACCGTGCGTGACACGGCCGATATGCCCAGCGTCAAAGCCTCCTTCGGCATTCCTTCGGCACTTGAATCGTGCCACACGGCCCGGGTAGGTGCTTACGCCATCGAAGGGCACGTGCCGGCGGATGTGATTCTGAAGCTGCTGCGCGACCAGCCGGCGGCGCGTGGGCTGGCCGTGCCCGGCATGCCCATGGGATCGCCCGGGATGGAACAGGGCGGCATGAAGGACGCCTTCGATGTCGTGCTCTTCGACAAAGCCGGCAAGACGCGGGTGTTCGCGTCCCGCTGATGGGTACGTCGGTGGCGGAGGTGGTCCACGCGTCGGCGTGGCCGTTGCGGGTGCAGCCGGCGAACAGCGCGGATGTCGCCGAGATCGTCGCGCTCAACAACCTGTTCGCGCCGGACGGTCTCACGCTGCATCGCAGCGAGGCGTTCGTGGTGAGTCACCTGCAGGACTATCAGGTGGTGCGTGGCCCCGACGGCGCGCTCCTGGGGCAGGTCGCCCTCGACGAATACTCGCCGTCGCTGGTGGAACTGGTCTCCCTCGCGGTGGCCCCGGAGGCGCAGGGGCACGGGCTGGGGCAGCGTCTTATTACGGCGGCCGAGCGGCTGGCGCGCGCGCGTGGCTACCCGGAGCTGTTCGCGATTTCGCTGGCCGAGCCGTTGTTCCTGCGCATGGGATTTCAGGAATCCACGATTCTGCGCTATCCCGAAAAAATTGCGCGCTACCGGGCGATTTCGAGATCCGAACTGTCCATCGGCCGGAAGTTCTGCTTCGCAAAACCGCTGGTGTCACGCGCCGCCACGGGGTGAGTGCGGGGCTGCCGGCGCGCCGCGACGATGCGGGTGTGCGCCGTGCGGCTCTGCACCTTGCGTGATGGCCCGGCCCCGAGGGCGGGCAGCACCCGGATCGTGAACACGGCGCCGCGCACAGAGCGCATGCGTCGCAGGTGCGCCCACAGCGTTTCGTCGCCCACCCAGCAGAGCGTCTCGCCGCCCCCACGGTCGGCTGACACCGACACCGCGACGGGGACCACTGGCACGCCGGCCTGCACCGCAGCTTCCACGAGCGACGAGCGGAACGGCAGCACGCTGTGTCCGAGCGTGGTGGTCCCCTCGGGGAACAGGATCACGCGGCGACCGCTGCGCAGTGCATCGCCGAGCAGCGGAATGGCGCGCAGCAGATCGCGCTTCCGCGTGCGGTCGATCCAGATCACCCCTAGGGCCTCGCCCAGTGCACCCACCAGCGGCCACCGCCGGACGTCGTCCTTGGCCACGAACGTGCACTGATGGTGACCGAGCATCGCCACGATGTCGATCCACGAGAGGTGATTAGCCACCCACAGCGCCGGCCCGTCCGCCGCGGCGCCCTCGCGGCGGACCTCGATGCGCAGCGCGGCCAGCACCCCGCGGCAGAGCAGCCGCGTCGCGCGCACCACAAGGAGGCGCGTCATCCGAAGAGCGAGGCGTAACTCCGCGCGTCCATGTCCCGGGTGTCCAGCATGACCAGAAAGTCCGTCGTGCCGAACTCGCGATCGAGCGCGGGCGCGCCGCACACAGTGGCGCCGAGGGCGAGATACCCCTCGAACAGCGGCGGGAGCGAGCCGTTGCCGGCCTCGGCGTCGAGCAGAGGACGGGCCCGACCGTCGTCGGGCAGAGCGCGGGCGGCGGGACGGGGGCGCACGAGGATCCCGGGGTGGAGCGCCTCTCGCGCCGTGAGGGTGCGCCAGGCATCGGCCGCCACGTCAGGGGCGATGCCGCCGAGGGAGCAGCAGCCGAAGAGCACGTGTTTGCCGTTCCACTGGAGGTACCGCGCCAAGCCCTTCCAGAGCAGCCGGAGGACCCGCCCCGAGCGATGGGCCGGGTCCACGCAGGCCCGGCCGATCTCGACGGCGTCGGCGAGCGTGGCCCCCGGGATCGCCCCGAGCTCGAACAGCGTGGCGCTGTAGAAGCCAAAGCGCGTGGCCGCCATCACCGCGGTCTGCAGCCGGTAGGTGCCCACCACCTCACCGGTGCGCCGGTCACAGATCATCAAATGATGAAACCACGGGTCACGTTCGTCCTCGTCGCGCTGCGTCAGCTGCGCACCGGCCAGCCCCTCACCCAGCTCCTGATTGAACACGCGGAAGCGCAGTGCTTGCACCGCGTGCAACTCCTGACGTGACCATGCGAAACGCACCACGTACGGCCCCGCTTCCACGATCCCAGGCGGGATGCCGTCGGTGTGGTGCGGAAAGACCTCGGCGTCGGTGGGCGCCACGGCAGCGCCGGCATCAACGGGGGGCAGATACGGGGAGTTCGACGCGTCGAACACACGGGTCAGCATGCGAGGCCTCCTGGCGGACGGTCACGTCCGCTGTGGAAGTGCGCGGACGAGGTAACGTCGGAGTGGCCGGTACCATCCCGGCGGCGGTCGCGCCACGGAACGGTCACCGCGCGGCAACGATCGTGCACGCGCCGCACGGCCGCGCACTGGCCCCGACGCGGCACGGGCGCGAGCTTACGACATCATGTCTCCACAGTTCGTCGACCCCTCGCTGCCCAAGCGGATCGATCGCTGGCGCAGTCCCGCGCTCGGCATCGACATGCCGATCGTGTCCTACGGCTGGCGTGGGCAGCCGGTACTGCTCTTCCCCACGGCGGCCGCGGACTTTCTCGAGAATGAGCGCTTCTGGCTGATCAAGGCCATCGAGCCGCTGCTGATGCAGGGGCGTGTCCGTGTCTTCTCCGTGGACAGCATCAACAAGCTGGCGTGGATGGACCGCACGCTGCCGGTGGCAGAGTCGGCACGGCGTCAGGCGTTGTACTCACGCTACATCGAAGACGAAGTCGTGCCGTACATCCGTCACGCTTGCGGCGACGGGCAGGCGCGCGCCATCACGACGGGGGCGAGCTTCGGGTGTTTTCACGCCGCCAATGCGCTGTTCCGTCGTCCTGATCTGTTCGGCGGCCTGATTGGCATGAGCGGTTTTTACGATCTGGCTCCCAGCTACTTCAAGGGCTACACGGACGACCACTGCTACTTCAACAATCCCATGTGGTACGTGGCGAATCTGCAGGGTGGTGCACTGGACACGTTACGGCACCACACGCGGATCGCCCTCGTGGCCGGGCAGGGGGCGCACGAGCAGCCCGCGATGACACGCGACTTTCACGACCTGCTGGACCGCAAGCAGATCGGACACACTTTCGACCTGTGGGGGCATGACGTGAATCACGACTGGCCGTGGTGGCGCAAAATGCTGCCGCACTACCTGGAGCGACTCGGATGCTGATGCGCGCGATTGGATGCGGTGCGATGAGTGTGGCGTTGGCGATGAGCGCGCCCACGGTGGTCACGGCGCAGGCGGCCGAGCGTCTGCCGGCGGCGAAGCGACCGGCGGCGGTATCCATGAAGGAGGCCTCGCTGGCCCAGCGGCTGGCCTACGTGCGCCAACTGTTGCGTAACACGCCGCTGGTGGACGGGCACAACGATCTGCCGTGGGCGATGCGCGAGGCGGCCAAGGATCCGCTGGACGTCGTGGCGTACGATCTGCGCGGCAAGACGGCCGGCATGACGGACATCGCGCGCCTGCGCAAAGGCATGATCGGCGGACAGTTCTGGTCGGTGTACATCCCGGGCGAAGTGCGCGACTCCGGCTACGCGCGCGTGCAGCTGGAGCAGATCGACATCGCGCAGCGGGTGATCGCGCGCTACCCCGATGTGTTCGTGCCGGCGTTGCGCGCCGCTGATGTGCGCCGCGCGTACGCGCAGGGGAAAATCGGCTCGCTGCTGGGCATGGAAGGTGGGCACGCCATCGAGAATTCGCTGGGCGCGCTGCGCGCGTACTATGCCCTCGGCGCGCGCTACATGACGCTCACGCACAACGTCACGCTGGACTGGGCGGACGCGGCGAACGACGTACCGCGCCACAACGGCCTCACGCCGTTCGGCAAGGAAGTGGTGCGCGAGATGAACCGGCTGGGCATGCTCGTCGATCTGTCGCACGTGTCGCCGGCGGTGATGAGCCAGGCGCTGAGCACCACCGAGGCGCCCGTGATCTTCTCGCACTCGGCGGCGCGCGG
Organism: Gemmatimonadota bacterium; assembly: GCA_947475795.1. Next base: position 10,072 of record CANJOX010000008.1, on the reverse strand, counting down.
GCTCACCGACGTGCCGCGCAACGTCCCCGATTCCATTTTGGCGCGGCTGCCGAAGAACGGCGGTGTGGTGATGATGACGTTCGTGCCCGGTTTCGTGTCACAGACCGTGGCCAATCACAGCACGGCGATCACGGCGGTGCGCGACTCGATCGCCAAGCGGTATCCGAACGACAACGACGCGCAGTTCAAGGCCGTGGCGGCGTGGCGCGAAACGCACCCCACGCCGATCGCGACGATCTCCGACGTGGCCGATCATCTCGACCACATCAAGAAGATCGCCGGCGCCGCCCACGTGGGCATCGGCGGCGACTTCGATGGCATCACCGAAACGGTGCAGGGACTCGAGGACGTCTCCACGTACCCGATGCTCTTCGCTGAACTGGTACAGCGCGGCTGGAACGCGACGGAACTGCGCGGGCTGGCTGGTGAGAACGTGCTGCGCGCCCTGGCCCGCGCCGAGCAGGTGTCGATCAAGCTACGCGCGACACGCCCCGCCTCGACCAAAACCATTCATCAGCTGGACGGACGCCCATGAGCCTCGATCGTCGCCACTTCCTCAAGCACGGCGCGCTGCTGGGCGCCGCCGCCGGACTGGGACTGCCTGCGGTCGCGGGCGCCTTCACGGCCGACGGCATCCGTCCGCTGGCGTACCGTCCGGAAACAGGCACCCCGCAGCCGAAGCCGCTGCGCATTCTGATTCTGGGCGGCACCGGTTTCATCGGACCGCAGCAGGTGGAGTACGCGCTGGCGCGCCGCCATGCCGTGACGCTGTTCAACCGCGGCAAGACCAACTCCACGCTTTTTCCGCAGGTCCCGCGCCTGATCGGCGACCGCAACCTGCCCGGCGGGCACGATGCGCTGAAGTCGGGCACCTGGGATGTCGTGATCGACAATCCCACGCGCAATCCCCAGTGGGTGCGTGACGCCGGTGCGGCACTCAAGGGACGCGTGGGACAGTATGTGTTCGTGTCCACCATTTCGGTGTTCAGCGACTACTCCAAGCCCGGGATGGACGAGAATGGGACGCTGAACACACCGGGCGATCCGTCGGTGTGGGCCAGCAACGACGGCGCGCACTACGGTCCGAACAAGGTGCAGTGCGAGATCGACGCGAAGGCGCAGTTCGGTGAGGACAAGGTCACCATCGTACGACCGGGTCTGATCGTGGGACCGGGCGACCTGAGCGACCGCTTCTCGTACTGGCCGGTGCGCATCGATAAGGGCGGCGAGCTGCTCGCCCCCGGCACGCCCAACGATCCAGTGCAGTACGTGGACGTGCACGACCTGAGCGAATGGATCGTGCGCACCGGTGAGAGCCACACGCTGGGCACGTTCAACGCCACCGGTCCGAAGTCGCCCACCACGATCGCCGAGATGTTGTACGGCATCAAGGCGGTGACCACCAGCGATGCGCGCTTCACATGGGTACCGGCCGAGTTTCTGGCCGAGCAGCAGGTGCGCGCGTGGAGCGATATGCCGGTGTGGCAACCGGCCTTCGGCCGCACCGCCGGCTTCATGTCGGTGAACTGTCAGAAGGCGTACGCCGCGGGGCTCACGTTCCGTCCGCTCGCCGAGACGGCGAAGACCACGCTGGATTGGTACAAGACGCGGCCGGCGGCCGAGCAGGAGAAGGCGCGGGCCGGTATCGCGCCGGACAAGGAGCAGGCGGTGCTGGCGGCGTGGCACGCGAAGGTAGGCCGGTGAGCACACGGCATGCGCCACTGCGGGTGCTCGTGCTGGGCGGCACTGGCTACATCGGGCCGCATCTGGTGGAGCACGCGCTGGCGCGCGGGCACGCGGTTACGCTGTTCAATCGCGGCAAGACCAAGCCCGGACTGTTTCCGAGGGCCGAGCAGCTGATCGGCGATCGCAACGATCCGAACGGACACGAGGCGCTGAAAGGGCGCAGGTGGGATGTGGTGTACGACCTGCCGACGACGAATCCGCAGTGGATCGTGAACGCGGCGGCGGTGCTGAAGGGGAAGGTGACGCAGTACGTGTACGTGAGCAGCACGGCGGCGTACAAGGATTTCACGCGGTCATTTCCCGACGAGACGCATCCCACGCAGGAGCCCGCGCCGATCAGCGGCCCCGAAGCGGCGGCTGCGGCATACGGCAACAAGAAGGTGCGCTGCGAGCAGTTGGTGCAGGAGGCGTTCGGCGCCGGGGCCACGGTGGTGCGCCCGGGATTGATCGTGGGACCGGGCGATCTCACCGACCGGTTCACGTACTGGCCGGTACGCATCGAGAAGGGTGGAGACATTCTCGCGCCCGGCACGCTCGACGATCCAGCGCAGTGGATCGACGTGCGCGATCTCACCGAGTGGATGGTGCGCCTGGGTGAGGGCCGCACCAGCGGCGTGTTCAATGCCGTGGGTCCGCGCACGGTGTGTGGCATTGGCGAACTGCTGTACGGCATCAAGGGCTGCTTCGCGAACGATGCGCAGTTCACATGGGTACCGACCTCGTTTCTCACCGCGCAGAAGGTACGCTCGTGGGCGGAGATGCCGGTGTGGTCGTTCACGGGAGCGAGCACGGTGGCGTTCAGCACCAGTGTGATCGAGAAGGCGCTGGCGGCGGGGCTCACGTTCCGTCCGTTGGCCACCACGGTGCGCGATGCGCTCACGTGGTACCATGCGCGACCGGCGGCCGAACAGGAGAAGCTACGGGCAGGGATTTCGCCTGAACGCGAGCGCGAGGTGCTCGCGGCGTGGCGCGCGCAGCAGGGTGGAGCTGGCAGCCGCGATGCGGGTGGGAGCCGGTGATGGCATCCGGGAGTGCAGCGGGACGTGCCGCCGGAGTCGGTCCGCTTCGACGCATCGTGGACCGGCTCGGCACGATGGAGCCGGGGGAAGAACGGTCGACGCTGCTGGCGGCTACCTACTTCTTCTTCGCGCTGGCGAGCTACTTCATTTTGCGCGCGGTGCGTGACGAAGCGGGTGTGGCGGCGGGGACCTCGGGGTTGCCGTGGCTGTTCACCGGGACGCTGATCACGACGCTCGTGATGAATCCGGTGTACGGCACGGTCGTGGCGCGCCTTCCGGTGCGCCGGTTCATCCCGATCGTGTATCGCGTGTTCATCGCACTGCTACTCGGGTTTGCCGCACTCATCAAGTACGGACCGCCGGTCCTCGAGCCGTATCTCGGCCCCGCGTTCTGGATTCTGACCAGCATTTACAGCCTGTTCATCCCCTCGGTGTTCTGGGGATTCATGGCCGATACGTTTTCACCCGAGCAGAGCAAGCGGCTGTTCGGCATCATCAGTGTGGGCGGCACGCTTGGCGCGCTGGCGGGGTCGTTCCTGACGGCGCGCTTCGCCGAACTGGTGGGCATTCCCGTGCTGATGGTGATGTCGGTGGTGCTGCTCGAGTGCGCGGTGCAGACCGTGCGAGGGTTTCCGCCCAGCTTCCGTCGGGAAACGCGCGAGCGCGATGCGGCGCAGCGCTCGGTGGGTGGGTCGTCGCTGGCCGGTATCACGCATGTGCTACGATCCCCGTATTTGCTGGGGATTTGCCTGTACATGCTGATGTTCACCATCGGCTCGACGATTCTCTACTTCCAGCAGGCGGAGATCGTGGGCGCGCGCTACGACGACCGGGAGGCACGCACGGCGTTTCTCGCGAACATCGACACCGTGGTGCAGTCGCTCACCATTCTCGCACAGCTGTTTGTCACCGGGCGTGTGATCCGCTGGGCCGGCGTGGGGCTCACGCTGGCGATCATGCCCGTGCTGAGCTTCGTGGGGTTCACGGCGCTCGGCCTGTGGGGGACGCTCGCGGTGTTTGTCGTGTTTCAGGTGATGCGCCGCGCCGGGGAATACGCCTTCGGTCGGCCAGCGCGCGAGATCCTGTTCACCGTGGTGCCACCGGAGGACAAATACAAAGCGAAGAATCTGATCGACACCTTCGTGTATCGGGGTGGCGATCAGATCGGGGCGTGGAGTTATGCGGGGCTGAGCGCACTCGGGATGGCCGTGAGCACGATCTCGCTGCTGGCCGCGCCGCTCAGCGCGCTCTGGCTCACGATCGCGATTTGGCTTGGGCGGCGACAACTGCAGCTGGCGCGCGAGGCGCCGGAGTAACGGCCTCCTGCGGGACCACCCGCACGAAGCCGTAGTACTGCCAGCGGTTCCCCATCCAGTGCCACCGCTCGCAGAAGGTGTAGCGCTGCGTCTGTGGCGGCTGTCCTGCGGTGAATGGGGCGACTGTGACGTGCGTGGTGTACCAGAGCAGGAGGTCGTGTGGCCGTTCGCCGCGCTCGAGGCGCGTGACCGCCAGCCACATGGCCGACGGACTCGCGCACCCGATGCCGCCGACCGCCGGACACGGCTCCACGTCGAGCGCCGGCGCGTCGGGCCACCCGTCCACGGGCGCGAAGGCGTGCGGGGCCAGCGATCGCCCACTGAACTCGCGGACTGCATCGCTGGTGGCCGCGCGACCGAAGCGGCGCGTGTGGAACTGTGCAATCGGCAGGCCGGCGGGCCGGTCCTGCGCCACGATGCGCGCGATCGCCTGATTGATCAGCGACTCGGCGTCAGGGAGCGCCCACGCGCCGCTGCGGACCGGGGCGGCGGCGCGTGGCATCGGCTTCGGCTTCGGCTTCGGTTGTGCTGCCGCCGTGGTGAGCGGACATGCGAGGCAGGCTGCCGCCAGCAGGAGCATGCGGTAGCGCTCGCGCGCGGTGCCAACGGGATGTCGCCTGTGCCGTGTCATCGTCATGGTGGTTGCCGGATCCTACCCCATCGCGCCGCCTTGGTTCACCGTCTTCCGGCCGCTGATCCTGCACGACTGAAAACAGCCAGAACACGGATACCACCGATCACACGGAACCAACACGGATAAGCAAAGGCGCGCGCGGGTCTCCTTCAGCCTGGGGACCTTTCCATCGCTCGCTACGTGGCTACTTCCGCGTCGGAAAATCAAGCGTGGCCGTGGTGGATTCGCGTCGGAGTCGAATGGTTGAACGTCCGGCGTCTCCTTCCGTGCCGCCTGCCTTGGTGACAGTGATCCGTATGGGCCGATCACGCGGGAGGCCGCAGAGTAGGTATCGGCCCGTCGTGTCGGTGTGCACGAACGCTTCTCGTGCCTCTGTTCGCCATACGGATACGCCGCCCGGCGATCGCAATTGATCAACCCACGTGGCACGCACGAGCGCGCGACCGCGCGGTTGCTGGCTGGCGTCGAGCACGACGCCGGTGACCAGTGCCTGCGTTCCCGCCGAGTCTGCACAAGTCAATGCATCGCGGTTCGCCACTCCCGCACGTAGCAGCGCGTCGTCTGCTATTCCCAATGGCGAAGCGCTCGAATCACGTGCGCCGGCCGAGAAGAGGAGCGCATTGCCTCGTCGCAGCTCGAGCACCGCACCAGAGACGGTTTGCGTGCCGGTGACCGTGACGTAGTCGAGCGCGCCGTTGTTCTGAGTGGCAAACGGGCTGAGACGGGTCACACTCGCCACCGTGGGCATGCGTATGCCCCATTCGTGAACGAACCAGATCTCGTCGTCCAGTCGGGTGTAGGCGATGGTGCCGCCAGGGCTCGCCCGCGCAATCAACGGCTCCAGCCCAACGTACCCGAAGTCGATTTGGCGAAGTTCGCTCGAGGCGCGATCCAACCACACGACGCCTCGGGTCTGAATGATGTCCAGCCGGTTGCGCGATGGACGGAAGGCGACGCCGATCCATGCCGGATGCTCTGTCGACTCCGCGACCAGCTGCAGGCAGTAATGTGCCAGAAATGCATCCGACGTCAACACATCAGCGTCGGGAGCGCGGTAGGTCATCGCGCCGTCGGCAGCGATCGTCCGGAATCCGATCGTGGCCAGCGAATCGACGGGTACGCTGCGAAACGGCTGCAACACGCTGTCGGTGGCCACCGTGACCACGGGCGTTCCAATGGGCTGTCCCCGTGCACTCGAGCGTGCCGATCGCACTTCATAGCGCGCCGTGACGGCTCCATCCTGTGCCCGGAGCCGCGATAAGAGCAGCGCCGTGCGCGCTTGCAGAAACAGCTGTGCGACGGTTGACCCTTCGCTGGGCCGTATCTCACATCTAGCGTTCGCACGTGTACGCACGTCAGCGAGACGTATGGGGATCTCGGCGAGTACCGCATCGAGTTCGCGTTGTTCACCGGCACGCAGGCGCACGCGAGCCAATGTTGAAGGCTCCATGCCGATTCGCAGGGCAACCACCTCGACCGAATCGGTGCCGACGGCTAGTCGGTACCGTCCGAGCCGTGATGTGACCACACGGGATATGACGTTCCCGTCGGCGGCCCGTCGCGCGACCACCAAGACGCCAGCGGCGCCGGCGCCGGCTCGCTCATAGCGCAACGTGCCTGAGAGTTCCTGAGCCTGCACGCTTCGCGCGTCGGTGACGGCGAACGCGACGACAGCAATTGATGTCAGGATCGATCGCGATGCTGAGGATCCACGGGTCGCCATTATCGCCGCGGTCCCGTCCAGATGGCGACCAGGCCGCATGAACCACGATTGGTGAGCGGGATCAACTCGGCGGGAGCGTTCGCCGTCGAAGGATAAATCTCCATCGCCATCACTTCGGCCACGCTGAGCACCTCGTCAATCGATTGATCTCGCAGGGCACGGCCATCGACCAGCACTTCCATCAGGCAACCACCGCGACCGGTCAGCACGACCGGACGGCTACGGCCGACCGTGACAAACTGGCGTCCGTAAAACAGCTGCGTGAGGACGCCCGCTTGGCGCTGCTCCAATTCTTCCGGCGTCACGAACTCACCACGATACGAACCGGAGGCCGCACGTCGCACCCGGGCGTAGAAGCCCGTCAACTCGAGCGGCGTCCGAGACTCGGCAACGGTACGAATCGTGTCGAGCGTGCTGCCGGTGCTGAGCAATCGTACAAACAGCGTACCATCGGCACCCCGCGAGGCAACGCTGTCGAACGGAGCATACCCGATGCGCCGTGCGCTGACGCGAGCGCTGCCATACGTCGTGCGCATGCGCACCAAACCCGCGCTATCGCTCACTGCAGGCGCGTCGCGACCAACCTGCACCAACGCATAGGGAATTCCTCGCCCAGTCGCGTCGATCACGCGCAGTGAGTCTTGTCCGGAGGCGACTCTCCCTGCCCCAGCCGTTAAGCCGATTGCCGCCAGAAATCGAATAGCCGGGAGCGGCATCTTGCTTCGCGTCACCAGGAGCACAGCTGACCACCTCGAGCGAAACGCCGTGGGCGCACAAACAATAGGTGTTACCAGTCCTTATGCATCAGTTCAGACTGCAACCTGACGGCTATGATATGCCACGCACCGTAGCCTGTCCACCTACTTGTTCAGGGGACTCCCCACGTTCCACCTGCCCGTTGCCGCCTTGATGCCAAGCACCATTAGCGACACACCGAGGCCGATCCACGGGCCAGTGAGCGGCAGCAGGAGCACCAGGAGAAAGGTCCAGAATTGGAATGGATACACTGCCAGGCTCTCGTCGCCGAGTGCGGGAAGGACACGGTGTACCGGATAGCTCTCGCCCCGATCATCGCTGGAAATCGATCGCATCGAGCGTAAGCCGTCGGCGAATGCAACCGGCAACGACAGCACGGGCTCGGAGTCGAATGCTTCACGACCGTTGCTGTAGAAAAAGGTCTCGCGCAATTGCTGCGTGACCGACACGGCGGACACGCCGAGCAGGAGCAACATGGCCCACGTACTTGCTGATAGGCGACGCATGAATGACCCATTGGCGTCCGACATCGACGCGTTGAAGTATTCCCGAACAGTACTCGTCGCACACGCGGAGCAGATCCGTGTTGTTACCGTGCAATCCGCATATCCGTGTTCCGGCTGTTAGCGATCTGTCCGCGACACCACTGGTCGTGATGAGGCGAGACCGAGAACTGCCAGAACACGGATAACACCGATTGCACGGAACCAACACGGATAAGCCGATCGGTGTGTCGATGGTCATCGCAACGCACCGACGCGTCGCTGTTGCGTTGTTCAATCAAAAATGCTGTTCCGTCGGGTCATCGACGTGCTTCGTCGCACACCCGGAGCAGATCCGTGTTGTTTCGGTGTATTCCGTATATCCGTGTTCCGGCTGTTTGCGATCTGTCCGCGGCGCCACCGGTCGTGATCAGGCAAGTCCGCAAACTGCCAGAACACGGATACCACCGATCACACGGAACCAACACGGATAAGCCGATCGGTGCGCCGCCGCCCGTCCCACGGAGCCAGCCCCCGTCGCGACAACATTGCGGGTTGCCACGGCGTAGCTCATAGTTGATCCCGCCCGCGTTCCCTCGGGCCGAGTCGGTCCACCTATGCTCACCTTGCCCATGCGAAATATTCGCGTCCTTGCCCTCGGTGCCGGCTTGTCCGGCCTGATGGCCAGTCCGCTGGCCGCCCAGACGCCTGTGCCGCCCAAGGCTTCCGTCGACGATGCCGTCATCAACGCCCTGCGGTGGCGCAACATCGGTCCCGCCAACATGATGGGGCGCATCGTCGATATCGAAGGCATCGCGTCGCCCTCGAAGACGTTCTACGTGTCCACCGCCGGCGGCGGCCTGTGGAAGAGCACCAATAACGGCACCACCTTCAAGGCCGTCATGGACACGGCCCGCGTGTCATCGGGTGGTGATCTCGCGATCGCCCCCTCCGACACCAACGTGATCTACTGGGGCACGGGCGAAGCGAATTCGCGGAATTCCATCTCCCCCGGTGGCGGCATCTACAAGTCGGCCGACGGCGGCAAGTCGTGGACGTTCCTCGGCCTCGCCGACACGCGCTCCATTGGTCGCATTCAGGTGCACCCCACCGATCCCAACACCGTGTGGGTGGCGGCCCTTGGTCATCCCTGGGGACCGAACAAGGAACGCGGGCTCTACAAGACCACGGACGGCGGCAAGAACTGGCGCCTGGTGAAGTTCATCGACGAGAAGACCGGCTTCGTGGACGTGCAGCTCGATCCGCGCAACGCGAACACCGTGTGGGCCTCGAGCTACGAGCGCGTGCGCGGACCGTACTTCTTGAAGTCGGGCGGTACGGGTTCGGCGCTCTGGAAGAGCACCGACGGCGGCGAGACGTTCGCCGAAGTGAAGGGCGGTGGATTTCCGGCCACCACCAAGGGACGCATCGAGATCGCCATCGCGCGCTCGAACCCCGACGTGATGTACACCATGGTCGAGGCCGACACCGCGCCCAATCTCAAGAAGGATGCCAAGGTCGCCCCGCAGAAGCGCCCCAGCGGCTTGTATCGCTCGGAAGACGGTGGGAAGACGTGGGCGTACATGAACCCCGAGAACACGCGTCCGTTCTACTACTCGCAGGTGCGTGTCGATCCGAAGGATCCGAACCGCGTGTACTGGTCGTCCACGCCGGTGAAGTACTCGAGCGACGGCGGCAAGACAGCCGGCAGCACCACCGAAGGCATTCACGTGGACCATCACGCCATGTGGATCGACCCCAACGATCCGCAGCGCATCATCACCGGCAATGACGGTGGCGTGGGTGTGTCGAACGACCGTGGCGGTAACTGGCACTTCCCGAACTCCATCGCGATCGGCCAGTTCTACAACATCTCGGCCGACATGGGCGTGCCGTACCGCGTGTGCGGCGGCTTGCAGGACAACGGCTCGTGGTGTGGCCCGAGCCGACGCAAGCAGGGGCCGGTCACCAACGCCATGTGGCACAACGTGGGTGGTGGCGACGGTTTCGTGACGCAGCAGGATCAGACGAACACCGACATCATGTACTCGGAGTCGCAGGGCGGCAGCATGGGTCGCCTCAACTTCGCGACCGGTGAGCGCACGGGCCTCCGCAAGCCCACGTGGCGCGACGGTGGCTACCTGCAGTGGAACGACTCCATCTACGCCGTGTGGCCCGATACCACCAAGCCCGCCACAGCCGCGCAGAAGAAGCAGATGGCAGCCTATCGGGCGCGTCAGCGGACCGACTCGGTGGCCTATGCGCTGCGGTGGAACTGGAACACGCCGTACATCATCTCGAAGCACAATCCGGCCACGCTGTACTTCGGCGCCAACCGCGTGCTCAAGAGCGTGAAGTACGGCGACGACATGTTCCCCATCTCCGGTGAACTCTCG
>CANJOX010000007.1 GCA_947475795.1 Gemmatimonadota bacterium | reverse complement strand
CGGCCAACGCCGGGGTCGGCAGCGGGGCCGGGCTCGTGGCGGCCGCGGCCGGGGTGGCGGGCGCCGGTGCCGGCGGGCGCGGCGGTGCCGCCTGGGCGCGCAGCGACGAGGCGCCGGACAGCAGCAGCATGGCGGCCACCGTGGCGAGACGCGCGGCGCCCCCCAGCGACAGCCCGAGCATCGGGCGAGCGGCGCGCTCGGTCGGAGCCGCCGCACGGGGGGCGTACGTCAGGATATCACCGCGGCGCGTGGTGGCGGGCGCCGTGAGGAACCCCGGCACTTCGCACCGTTCCGTGGGCGAGAACGGGAGGACGACCATGGGCGTCGCGACCGGTGTCGCTGTCGGCAGCGCGTCATGATTGGCCGAGACGGCCGTAGCCGAGACGGCCGTAGCCGAAACGGCGGCGACCGCGCCGGCCATAGCCTGCGCATCGAACGACCGCCGGAACATCGCGCCGAACTTGCCGGGGAGTGCCGCCTGGAACTGCGCCGGAGAGAACGCGGCCGTTGCGGCGGCGCTGGAGACCATCGGCACCGGCAGCGTGCTGGTGGCGATCACGCGCTGGCGATCGACTTCATCGAGCTCGAACAGCTGACGCACCCCGCCGTCGCCGACCGACAGCGCCATGACGCGTTCGCCGACGCGCACGACCGCGAGCCCCGTTTTCGGGCCGAGCGGAATGCGCTGCACGACTTCCAGCGGCACGCGCGTCTTGGACGCGAGGGCACCGGCACCGACGCGCTTGAGCGCCCAGAGACTGAGGGCTCCCAGTCCGAGCACGAAGGCGAGTGCGGCGACGACACCGAGGGCAGCGATCAGCATGGGGAATCAGGCCGCGTTGGCGCTGCTGTTGGCGCTCGGATTGGCGAGCACCCGCGTGATGCGCACGCCGAAGTGTTCGCCGAGCACCACCACTTCCCCTTCGGCGAAGCGACGGTCGCCGACGTAGATGTCGATCGGCTCGCCGGCCAGGCGGTCGAGCTGGATGACGGAGCCGCGCCCGAGCCGCAGGATCTCCTGCACGGTCATGGCGGTCCGTCCCAGTTCGATGGAGACGGGGAGGGTGAGATCCAGGAGCATGCCGATCGGCACCTCCGTGGTGCTCATCATCGTCTGCTCGAATTCGGTGAGCTGCGGCGCGCGGGCCGAGGAGGCCGGAGGCGCGGACTCGTCCATGAGCGACGAGATCGGCTGTCCAGCCGCCTTGGCTGCCTGCGCGCTCGCGACGAGGGCGTCGATTTCGGCGGGATTCATACTCAGGTCGTCCGTGAGTCGGGGGTCGTGGCGCTCGGTACCGCATCGAGGATGCGGACCGCGAGATGGCCGTTCACGCGGCCGGGATGGCCGATGAACCGTTCCTGCGTGCCGGCGCGCAGGATGATGCGCGCGTCGGTGGAGATGCCGGTGGGAAGGATGCTCCCTTCCGTGATCCCGGCGATGTCGCGCATGGAGAGCTGGAAGTCGGGGAGGCGCGCGGTGAGCGGCACCTTCGTGGCGCGGAGGGCGGCTTCGCTGCGCTGCCGCGTGGTCTCGCGCTCCAGTTCGCTCGTGGTGAGCAACCCGGTGCGCTGCTGGCCATGCGACGTGAAGAACTTGTCGAGCACCGAGAACGGGAGGCAGATGAGCAGCAGGCTGCTCACGTTGCCGGTGGAGAACTCCACGTTGGCCACGAGGACCGGGTCTTCGCGGTTGACGACCTGCAGGATTTCCGGCGACGATTCGAAGCCGGAGACGCTCAGGTCCATGGGGACGTGGTCCTGCCAGATCTCCTGCAGCAGCCCGGTGACTTTGTCGGCGACCGACCGGACGGCCATGCGCTCGATCGGGGTGAGGGTGCGCGTGAGCGCGCTACCCGTGCCCTCGCCGCCGAACAGGCGCTCGATGATATAGGTGCTGAACTCGGGACCGACGTCGATGACGCCCTTCTGTCCCGTCCCGGCGATATCGAAGATGAACGACGAGCAGGGCATCGGCAGCGACAGCGTGAACTCGCCGAAGGAGAACTGCTCGACGCTCTGGAGGCGGACTTCCATCTGTCCGCGCACGCGTGAGATGAGCCACCCTTCGAGTCCCTTGACGAGGCGCTCGTACATGGCCTCGAGCGTCCGGAGGCGCTCTTTGGAGACGCGCGCCGGGCGGCGGAAATCGTAGACCTGCACATCCATCGCCGCGCCGGAGAGCGGCGAGACGCGCGCGCCGCCGCCCAACAGGCGGTCGATGTCGTTCTGACTGAGAGTCTCGGAGGCCATCGTGTGGTCGGTGCGGCGTGGCTTACTGAACGACGAACTGCGGGAAGTAGATGCGCTTCACGGACTTCTTGCCGAAGCGTTCATCCACGGCGGTGATGATCTCCGTTTTGAAGCCTTCGCGGGCCGCCATATCGGTGAGCTGATCGACGGCCTTGGTCCCGAGGGTCGAGAGCACGATGTCGCGCAGCTCGGCGTCGCGTGCCTTGAAGCTTTCCACGACGGTCGCCGAGCCGGCTTCGATGGCGACGGTCAGCAGCAGGTAGCGCGATCCGCCGCTCCCGGCCGGATTGAGCACCATGTTGTCCAGGACGTGAATGGCGGCCTCGGCCGTAGCGCCCTCCGCCCCCGCAGCCCCTTCGGCGCTGTGGTCGCCCTCGGCCGCGCCGGCGGCGTGCGCGCTGTCGGCTGCGACCGGCATCACCTTGCCCATTTTCTGGGCGACCATCGGTCCGAGGAACATCGCCCCCGCTCCTCCACCGATGGCGAGGCCGACGGCCACCATGCCGATGAGCATGGGGAGCTTCGCCTTCGCGGGTGCTGCGCCTTCAGTTGCTGCGGGCTGTTCGTTGGCCATGGGTCGAGTAATCGAGACGGACGGAAAGGGACGGCTTCGGTCTCTCTAGAAGCAGGAGCGGTGCCAGATGACGCGCGGTCTCCGAAAAGCCATGTAACACATTGATTGGCAAGGTGTTACCAATTTTCCAAAGAATAGAATACAAAACGCCGCACGACGGTCGGCGCCGTATTTGTCCGGTCCTTTTTGCACCCCGCGGCACTTTCTGCCGCTCCGCATACGCCAAAGGCGGACGACGAGGGCCCGTGCGTGCCCCCATCCTCCGCCCTTGAGCCCCCCGCGTCCGAGGGGTCCTGCGTGGCCGGTTACCCGCTACGCGGTGACCCGCCTAGCGCTTGATCCCCATGAGTTCCTGCAGCATTTCGTCCGAGGTGGAGACGACCTTCCCGTTGGCCTGGAAGCCGCGCTGGGCCACGATCATGTTCGTGAACTCCTGCGCCAGGTCGACGTTCGACATTTCCAGGGCGCCGCTGGTGAGCTGCGACTGCGACCCTTCCAGCGCGAAGCCGAGGACGGCGCCGCCGGAGTTGGCCGATTCCTGGTACATGTTGTCGCCGATGCGGAGCATACCCGTCGGGTTGTTGAAGTCGGCGAGCACGATGCGGGCCAGCGACGACGTGGTGCCGTTCGTGAAGAAGCCCGTGATCAGCCCGAAGCGGTCGATGCTGAAGTTCTGCAACGTGCCGGCCGTGTAGCCGTTCTGGTCGCGGAGTACCGCCGTGGAGGCCGTGGACGCGAACTGCGTCAGGCCGCTCACGCCGCCGTTGAGCTTCAGGTTGAGCTGCACCGGGTTGGCGCCCGGGACGCCGAAGTTGATCGCGGCCGAGACGTTGGTGTTCATGATGCCGGCGTTGTCGAACGTGAACGTGCCGCTGTTCTCGCTCGCCGTAGCCGCGGTCGGGCTCATGAAGTAGGAGATCTTGATCTCCGAGCTCGACGGCATGGTGGACGTGAAATTCACCGCCGGCGGCGGGCCGGCCGAGAAGCCGTAATCGGCGGGCGTCGCGTACTCCGTGCCCGACGCGCTGTACACCCGCACGTTGGCCGGCAGGATCTCGTAGCCGGCCGGCGGCGTCGGCAGTTCGATGTCCGACGGCGGCGAGTTGGCATCCGTCTGAAAGTTCTCGACCACACCCGACGCGATCGGGTCGATCTGCCAATCCCACGAGTTCGGGCCCGTCTTCCACATCTGGATCTTGATGTCGCGCTTCGTGCCCTGCGAGTCGAACACGGCGATCTGCGATTCCGTCCACGACTTCTCGTTGATCGGGAGCGCGCGCACCAGCGGATCCTGGAAGTCACCCTGGAACGCCGGGGCCGATGCATTCAGATTGCCGGCGAGCACGGCTTCGCTGGTCGGCTTGGCCGACACCTTCTGTCCGAACGGCAGGCGGATGTCCTGGATGCCGTCCTGCAGAATGCCGTTGTCGTACATGCGCCCCTGCACGATGAAGCCGTTGGCCGGCGACACCATCTGCCCGTTCGCGTCCACCTGGAAGTTGCCGGCGCGCGTGTAGAAGCTCTGGTTACCCTTACGCACGACGAAGAACGAGTCGCCCTGAATCGCGACGTCGGTGTTCAAGCCGGTCGATTCGAGATTGCCCTGATTGAAAATCTGGTCGATCGAGCCGATCTGCATGCCGAGGCCGATCTGCACCGGGTTGATACCACCCTGGTCTCCGGGCGGACGGCTCGCGCCCTGCAGCAACTGCGCGAAGCCTTCCTTGAACGTCACGCGGCCGGCCTTGAAGGCCACCGTGTTCACGTTGGCGATGTTGTTACCGATCACGTCCATGCGCACCTGGTTGTTGCGCAGGCCGGAGACACCGGCAAAGAGAGAACGAAGCATCTGTGAAAATCCTCGAGGGTCAGGTCGCGATCAGCTGCGCACTTGGGTGAGCTGCGACATCGGCACGCTGAGCGCATCGCCGATGATCAGGATGGGGTTGCCGCTTTCGTACCGCATACCGGTGATCCGTCCGGCGGTGTACGTCTTCGCTGCTTGCCACTGGCCGCCATCCGTTGCGACCTCGAACTTGTACGTGTACTTCCCGGGGGCGAGCGGCGGCGTCCAGCTGTAGTCACCCAGCTCGAACGCCATCTGTCCGCCCTTCACGTCGCCGACGCTCGCGGAGGAGATCGTCTGGCCCTTGTCGTTGATCATGCTGATGCGACCCGCACCCTTCTGCGTGCCGCTGTCCACGACGACCGTGCCGTTCCCTGCCTTGTCCACGAACGTGGTGTTGCCGAGGGTCACGCCGATCTTGCCGACGGTGCCCATCGCCATCTGTCCTTCGATCAGCTGCGCGAGGTTGTCCGCGCGCTCGCTCTGCGAGGTCTCGAGCGCCTTGATCGCCTCGGCGGTTCCGCTCGCGGAGGCGACCTGCGCCTCCAGCGACTTGTTCATCGTGATCAGCTGCTCGACGGTCGAGAACTGGGCGAGCTGTGCCGCCATGTCCTTGCCGTCCATCGGGTTCAGGGGATCCTGATTCTTGAGCTGCGCGACGAGCATCTTGAGGAACTCGTCCTGCCCCATCCCTTTCGTGCTCTTCGTGAGGCTGGGCGCTCCACTCGACGGCTCGGCCGGCCCGGTCGGTGCCGTCGGTGCGGTCGGCCCGGTCGGCGCCGTGGCGGCGTAGGCTGGTCTCGTCGAGGAGGGATCGAACGCGCTCGCGACGTTCCGCGTGGCCGTGATCATTTCTGGGTTCCGTTGAAAAGGGTCTGCCAGTCGCGCTGGCTCGCCTGCTGACGCCGCTGGTCACGGTCCGCCTGCTCCTGCTGCTCGCGGCGAGCCTCCTGCTGCTTGTCCCAGTCGCGGCCGGCGGCCCGGTCGCGCTGACTCTGCGACTGTGCGCCTTCGCCCGACGTGGTCTGTGCCGTCCCGCTCGTGCGGAGCGCATCGCGTTCGTTTCCGATCGCGCGTGACGAGTCACTCTGTTCCGCCTTCGCCGTCGCGCTGATGCGCACCGTGTCGGCCTCGAGCCCGTGACGGCCCAGCGCGTCCTGGAGTTCGCCGGTGCGCAGCTTCATCCGTTCGGCGCTGGCCGCATCGGTGGCAATCGCCGTATCCACCGCCGTGCCGCGCAGATCGACGGTGATGCGGTCCTGCGTGCCGTTCGCGTTCTCGACGTTCAGCGTCATGCGGGAGAGTGGACCGGCGGGGGCATCAGCCCGCATCGCCTGGATGTCCGACACCCGCTGCGCCTGCTCGCTACCGGCCGAGCCGCCCACGGTGGCCGCACGCTCGGCGCCGGTCAGCGACGGCGTGCCGCCGCCGGCACTCTGCGCGGCGTGTTGCGCCCCACCGAAATCCGACGCGTCGCCTGCCGCGTGGCGGGCATCGAGCCCGACCTTGCGACCATTGTTGAGCGGCTTGCCCTGCTCGTCGCGCTCGCCGCGGCCGAAGGCGTTGCCGTTCGATTCACCGGAGCGCCCCGACGTGACGGTGGTCTGCGCGAGGTAGGCAGCCGCGCCGTCGCCCAGCGCGGGCGGTGCGGCGTTGGCGGCGTCCGCCACCCGCGCCACCTGCGCCACCCCAGCCACCTGTGCAACGGACGCCGCGGCCGCCGGCGTGGCCTGCGCCGTGAGCGCGTCAACGGCCCGCGGTGCCGCACGTTCCATGGCGCGTGCACTGTGTCCCGCCAATTCGAGGTGTCCGGGATCCTTCATGCCCAGCGTGTGCAGCCCTTCTTCCTTGGCGATGCGCTGCAGGCGCGCGAAGCCCTGCGCGTTGTCCCAGGAGCCGTCGACGACCACATCGACCGCCTCGCCACGGGTGTGCGCCGAGTCGCGCGTCCACGTGACCACCTGACCGGGGCGCGTGCGCCCCTGTTCGAACAGTGCATCCTGCCGCGCCTGGGACCGGGCCGATTCCACGATGGTGACGTCGTGCCCGTACTCGCCCTTCATCCGCTCGATGACGCGCTGCACCCGCGAACGCAGTTCCGGTGCCACCGCCTCCATATCCTTGATCGGCGAAGCCGGATCGGCCGCCGACAGTGCGTTGGCCGCCGCGAGGGCGGTCGCCGCCTGCATCGACGCGGCGCTCTGACCCGTGGCCGCATCGGCAAGCTCGGCCCCGGCCGGTGTGCCGGCCTTCGACAACAGAGCGTCGAGCGCGGCCCGGGCATCCGCGCCGCGGACGTCGCCAACCGCCATGAGCTGTTCAAGTGACGCGCCCCGCGTGGTCGCAATGCGCGACAGCGCGGCCAGCGCGTTCCGGTCGCTGTCCGTGTTCGGCTGCCCACCGATCCGTTCGGCGGCACGGGCCAGGCCGGCCAACCCGTTCAGACCACGGGTCTTCGCGTACGTGGGCAGGTCGATGATGTCGGCCGTTGGCTCCCCGGTGCCGGGGTCGCTGGCGATCGTGGCGTTGAGCACGCCATAGCGCAGCGCCTCACTGGCGTCCTGCGCGGCGCGCTGCGCCACACGATCAGGTGAGCTGGTCGTGGCGGCCGCGCGCCCCTGCTGATCGAGGGCGGTGCGGAGCCCCTGCTCGCCGGCGAAGGCGGTGGTGTCGGTGGGCGTCTCGCTCACCAGTTCGCCGGCGGCGTCATCGAGCAGCTTGTCGACGATCGAGACACCTTCGGCGGGGAGTTGCTGCATGAGGTCGGCGCGCACCCGCGAACCGGCACCGGAGATCAGCGCCAGCAGCGCGGAAAACTCGGCGCGCGACACGCGGCGCTTGTCGGTGCCGTCGGTGGCCTCGGTGGCGTCGGTCTGGCGATCGCCCTCGGGGCGCGCGGTGCGCTCGATGCCACGCTCCACTGCGCGTTCCACGCGCGGTGCGGCTGCGGCCACGGCCTTCAGGACGTTCACAGCATCCCTCCCGGCGCCTTGCCGGTGCCGCGGCTGATCGCCGCCGCCCGCGAGGCGGAAAACGTGGACAGGATGGCGGCGGCCTGGCGGTCGCTCATCATGCCGAGAATGCTGCGGACGTCGGTATCGGTCATCTGTTCGAGCACCTTGGCGGCGTCCTTCGCGGCCATCGCTGAGAAGATCTTGGCGAGGCGCTGCTCGGGGAGCGCCGTCTGCATGCCGCTGTTGCTCGCGTCTTTGACGGTGGCAGCGGCGGCCGTGGTGTTGGCCTTCGGGTTCACGGCCGGCGGCGCCGCCGCGGGCTTCGCCTCGGCCTTGGCTTCCGGCTTGGCGGCGGGCTTGGCGGCCGGCTTCGCCGGCGCGGCATGATCCGCCGCCGGTGCGGCGTCGTGGCGCGCGGCGTCGAGCGCGCGGATGCTGTCGGCCGGCGTCATCGGGGCGGCGGCTTCATGGTTTCCCGGCAGGTCCATGCCGTGGCCCGTGCTGTCCGTGGCCGTGCTGTCATGCGCGGCCGGCGCACCATGCTCCCCTTCGGCAGCGGCGGAATCCGCCGGCGGATTGGCCTTGAGGCTGTCCGCGAGATGCGTCGAGTCGGCCACGTACTTCGCCGCCGTCCGCATATACGAGTAGCCCGTCCCGCCACCGAGGCCGGCCAGGAGTCCAATCACGATCGGAATGATCAGCTGCTTCATGAATGCGAACCATCGATGGGGGTCTTACCGGTCGCGGCGTCGTCCGCCGCGTTCGACACACTCTTTCGCGAGAATTGGGCCAACGCGATTTCGTCCATCTGCACCCGGTCCTGCTGCGCCGCTTCGGCGCGGTAAGTCTCTGTGTGGCGGGCCTTTAGGCGATCGAGCACGCGCCGGTCGCGCGCCGCGTCCTCCAGCAGCCCCTGCGCTTTCTGCACGTCGGCATCGGCAAGCTTTGCCGCCTCGGCGGCCAAAATCACCCGGGCATCGAGCGAATCGAGCACGATGCCGAGCTGCTGCAGGTGCCCCACGCGCGGTGCCTCGGTGGCCGTTTTCTCGATGTGCGACTTGCTGTCGTCACGCAGCGCCGCGAGCTCGTCCTTTGCGGCATGGGCGGCGTCGGACACGTCGCGGGCACTCGCCAGCTCACGTGCCTTCGCCTTCTCATGCTGCTCGCGCAGTTCGAGGATGCGCTGCAGGCGGAACTTGAAGCTCACGGACGTCTCCGGACCGAGGCCTCAATGGCTTCGGCGATCTGCGCGAGTGCGCTGTAGGTGTCGCCGTAGAACGTGGTTTCGTCGGGCCGCTGCTGCAGGAACTCCAGCACCTTGTACCGATAGGCGATCGCCGCATCGACGTAGGGATCGCTCCCCTTCTGATAGGCGCCGACCATGATCAGGTCTTCTTTCTCGCGGTACGCCGCCTCGAGCCGCAGCATGGCGCTGCAGGCGCGCTTCTGGACGTCGTTGGTGATCGCATCCTTCACGCGACTCTTCGAGTCGAGGACGTCGATGGACGGAAAGTGGTTCTGCGAGGCCAGACGGCGCGTGAGCACGATGTGGCCGTCCAGAATCGAGCGCGACGCGTCGGCGACGGGCTCGTTGAAGTCATCGCCGTCCACCAACACGGTGTAGATGCCGGTGATCCCGCCATTCGTGCCGTTGCCGGCGCGCTCCAGCAAGCGCGGCAGGTTGGCGAACACCGAGGGCGGATAGCCCTTCGTGGTGGGCGGCTCGCCGGTGGCGAGGCCGATCTCGCGCCAGGCCATCGCCACACGCGTCACCGAATCCACCATCAACAGCACCTGCTTTCCCTGATCGCGGAAATACTCCGCAATCGCCGTGGCCACGAGGGCGCCGCGGGCGCGCACGAGGGCGGCCTGGTCGCCGGTGGCGACGATCACGACGGAGCGGGCGAGCCCTTCCTCGCCCAGGGAGTTCTCGATGAACTCGCGCACTTCCCGTCCGCGCTCGCCGAGCAGCGCGATGACGTTCACGTCGGCCTTCGCATTGCGCGCGATCATGCCGAGCATGGTGGACTTGCCGACGCCGGAGCCGGCGAAGATGCCGACGCGTTGTCCGCGCCCGATCGTGAGCAGGCCGTCGATGGCGCGCACCCCGGTTTCGAGCGGGCGCTCGATCGTGTCGCGCGTGAGCGGGTTGGGCGGCTCGGCCGACAGCGGCACGCGCTCGACGGTGTCGAGCTTGCCCTTGCCGTCGATGGGATGCCCCAGCCCGTTGAGCACGCGCCCGAGCAATTCGGGGCCGACGTCCACGCCGAAGGTGCGCCCCAGCGACTGCACGCTTGCGCCGGCATGCAGACCGTCCATTTCTCCGAGCGGCATCAGCAGCACGCTGCGCTCGTTGAAGCCCACCACCTCGGCCAGCACCGAGTGGTCACGGGAATGGCTGGTGATCCGGCACAGCGAGCCGAGACCCACGTCGAGGCCGGCGGCCTCGATGACGAGACCGACCACGCGGGTGACGCGGCCGTACGCACCAAAGCGCTCGGCGCTCTCGAACCGGTCGGTCATCGCCTCGAACATCGTGGCGAAGCCGTTCGCGAACGGCGTGGCGGAGAGCGCCGGCGTCATCATCATCATGCCTGAATCCCGCCGAGGTTGCGGTAGGCGCGCTCGAGGGCGGTATCGATCCGGCCGTCGAGAATGCGCTCACGCCCTTCCATCAGGCACCCGCCACGCTGAATCGAGGCGTCGGAGATCCACCGGATCTCACGTGGGCCGTTTGCCTCGATCGGCGCGCGGCAGGCGGCGAGGTCGGTGGGGTTGAGACGGACCGTGATTTCCTGATCGACCGGGTACTGGGCCAGCGCGCGCTCGACGATCTCGCGGACGAACGACGGATCGGTGGTCAGCTCACGCTGCACGATATGCCGCGCCACCATCACGGCCAGCGCCGCGATGTTCTCTTCGGCGTGGCCGACCCAGCGTGTTTCATTTTGCTGCAGCAGTTCGATCGCTTCGCTGAGCGCTTGCACTGTCAGCGAGACCTGCTCGTCGGCTTCCGCGCGGACGGCACGCTCGCCGTCGGCGCGACCGCGGCTGTAGGCCGCGGCTTCCGCCCGCGAGCGCTCGGCGGCGAGGCGTGCCTGCACCTCGGCCTCGATCTCCGCCGCGGGCCGCTCCGGCGTGGCCGACTCCGGCGGCGTGAAGGCGCCGAAGTCAGCCGACATCGCAAATTCATCCAAGGACCACGTGGTGGCGCGCATCGGCCGCTCCTCAGACGATGACATCGTCGGACCCGGCGCTCAACACGATCTCGCCGGTTTCCTCGAGGGCACGGACCTTCGAGACGATGTCGGTCTGCGCCGCTTCGACATCGCGCATCTTGACCGGTCCGAGGAACTCGATCTCTTCCTTGAGGCCGGCGACGGCACGTTGAGACATGGTCTGCATGATCTTGGCCTTGAGTTCCGGGCTCGCGGCCTTGAGGGCCAGCGCGAGCTGCTTGACATCGACTTCGCGCAGCAGACGCTGCAGCGACTTGTCGTCGAGCGAGGAGAGATCTTCGAACACGAACATGAGGTTCTTGATCTGGTCGCTGAGCTGCGTGTCCTTCTCCGCCACCAGGTCGAGCACTTCTTTCTCGAGCGAGGAGCTGACCAGGTTGAGCACGGCGGCCACGGCGGCCGGACCGCCCACACTGGACATGCCCTGCGAGAAGGCCAGATCGGCTTCGCTGCCGATCGCCCGCTCCACGAGGGAGACCATCTCGGGCGAGACCTTCTCCATCTTGGCAATGCGATACATCACATCACCGCCGAGGGAGGGGTCGAGTTCGCGCAGGATGGCGGCGACATGGTTCGCATCCAGGTGCGCCAGAATGAGGGCGATTGTCTGCGGGTGTTCGCCGCGCAACGTGTTGCCCAGCTGCTGCGGGTCGGCGCGACGCAGCCGGCCGAAGCGGTCGCTGTCGGCGAGCTGTCCCTGAATCCGCTTGAGAATCGCCTGCGCCTTGATCGGGCCGAAGGCGGCTTCGAGCACGTCCTTGGCGAACTCCACACCACCCGCGCTGAGCGAGTCCACGCCCAGCGTGAGTTCGAGCCATTCGGCGAGCACGGCGTCCACCGTGGCGGGGGGCACGCGATCGAGCTGCGCCATTTCGAGCGCCACGATCTCGGCCTCTTCCGGGTGCAGCCCCGCCGTGATCTTGGCGGCATGTTCGGTGCCGATCGCCATGCACACGATCGCCACTTTCTGGCGACCGGTGAGACGGTCCGGCGCATACCGGTCGGGAGAACCGCCGCGCGGGAGCGCGACCATAGAGGTGCTCATGAGCGGAGCCAGCCGCGCACGACGCGCACGGCGGCGTCGGGACGCTGATCAACGGTGGCCATGGCCTGTTCACGCTCGGGGGTAGTGGGCGGGGGCGGCAACTTCACCGGCCGCTTCGGTGACTCATCTTCTTCGTCATCGAAGTTGTTCATGCCCGGCATCATCGCGGCCTGCATCTGCGCGCTCGCCGGGAGTTCCGGGTAGTTCGGCGACGGTGGCAGGGTGTTCGGCGACGTCCCGGCGAGTTCCTTCACCTTCTTCGGCTTGAGCGCGCTGACGGTCACGAGCGCGATCACCAGCAGCACCACCAGGGCTGCGATGGCCACCACCGGCTTGGGGTTCGCCTGCAGCTTCGACACCAGATCCTGCGGCGGCACGACGGTGTCGCGCGCGACCATCGGTGCCGGCATGTCAAACGGCGCGCTGACCACGGAGATCATGTCGCCGCGGGTGGAGTCCACGCCGAGCGCGTTGCGCACCAGCGTCTCAATGCGCGTGATCTCCTCGGGCGTGCGCGCCGTGATGATCGGATCGGCCGGCGTCGTGGCGGTCGTGTCCAGCGCCGGCATCGTGACCTTGTCGGCCACGAGCACGGCCACGGTGAGGCGCTTCAGGTTGCCGATGGCGCCACTGAAGCTCTCCACGCTCTTGGTGTTCTCATACGACGTGGCGGTGGTGCTGTACCCGGCGCCCTGCGCCGGATTGCTCGGCGTCACTTCCGCCTTCTGCTCCGTCGCCAGCGCCTGACGCTCCGGGTCGACGGCCTGCACCGTGCGCTCGACCTTGTCGAAGTTGATCGACGCCGCCACCTGTACGCGGGCGTTGCCCGTGCCGACGAGACTGGAGAGCAGCTTATCGGCCTTCAGTTCCATGTACTGCTCGACTTCACGCTGCACCTGCAGCTGACGGCTGGACAGACCGGCGAGCGAGCCCTCGTCTTCCATCGTGAGCGCCTGACCGCGCTCGTCGACGATCGTCACGTGGGCCGGGTCGAGCCCGCCCACCGAGTTGGCCACCATGCTCGCGATGCCGTGCACCGTTTCGGCGCGCGGCGTTTCCCCACCGGCCATCTTGAGCGTCACCGACGCCTTGGAGGGACGCTCGTTCGACTTGAACACCTGGTCGTCTTCGAGCGCGAGATGCACCTGCACCATCTCGATGTTCTTCAGCTTGCCGATGGAGCGCTCGAGTTCCCCTTCGAGCGCGCGGCGGAAGTTCACCTTCTGCGTGAAGTCGGTCATGCCCCACGACGGCTTGTCGAACAGCTCGAGGCCGGGCCGCCCGCCCGCCGGCATCGCTTCGGCGGCGAGGTCCACGCGGGCACGCGCCAGATCGGCCGAGGCCACCATGATCGTTGAGCCCGTGCGGTCGAGCTCGAACGTGATGCCCGACTCGGTGAGCTTGTCGGTCATCGCCTTCACGTTTTCGACGGGGATGTCCGAATACAGCGGCACCATCGTCGGCTGCGTCGCCCACTGCGAGAGGCCGAACACGAGCGCCGTGGCAATGACGCCGACCGCGATGATCGCGATCTGGCGTCCGTTGCCGAGGCGGCCGAAGAGAGAATCCATCAGGGAGTTCATGAGATCGACAGGGGTCAGGACTGCATGGCGATGACGGACCGGTAGGCCTCAACGACCTTGTTCCGGAGTTCGATCATCATGTCGAGCGCGAGGCCCGCTTCTTCACCGGCGGCCATCACCTGATGCAGCTCGACGTTCTCGCCGGCGGCGAAGCGCTGCGTGAGGTCACCCGCGCGCGCACCGGCATCGGAGGCTTCGTTGAGCGCGCGCGTGAGCGTGTCGCCGAACGAGTTCTGCCCTTCGCCGAGCACCGGGACCTGCTTGCTCAGGGCGGTGTCGCGGGGCCCGAACTCGGGCATCGCGCGGGTGAGGAGATCGATACGATTCTGCATGATGGTCATTCGGTGCGGGGATCGTGAATCAGGCGCGGACGTCGAGACGGATCCCGCGCGCCGCCGGCGGCACGGGATGCGTGGCATCCTTGATGCGGCTGTACGTCAGCGGGCCGAGCGCGGCGGTCTTCGCGAAAAAGTTGCGCTCGTCGTTCGTCAACACGCTCCACAGAGTCGGGTCCGTGCCCGCCGGTGCTTCGGCCGGGACCGTGCTCTGCG
The DNA here is from genome assembly GCA_947475795.1 of Gemmatimonadota bacterium. The sequence goes on along the minus strand of CANJOX010000007.1, from coordinate 8,780 downwards.
CGGCCGGGCCGGCGATCGGCGTCTGCGGCTTGAGGGCCGCCTGTGCCGTCGCGCGCGCATTCGTCGTGGCCTGCTGTGCACGATCGGCACCCTGCTGCGCACCATTCGTACGGGCCGCATCGGCGCGCGTGAGCGAGCCGGTGTTCGGGAGCAGCGGGGTGTTGGTGATGCCGTTGACGCTCATGTGAATCTCTGGTGTTCGGTTGCCGCGGGTGCAGCGTGTGGACGGTCGTGCGGAGGGTGCTCAGTCGGTCGGGTCGGGCGAATCGTGCTGCGGGTCGGGGATCGTGTGGTTCGGAGAGGAGGAGGAGGAAGAGTCACGCCGATCCCCGAACCCGCAGCGCTATTGGGATGTCATCAGATGTCGAGCGACGCGCGGAGCATCGACTTGGCGGTCTGGAACACCGCCGCGTTGGCTTCGTAGATGCGCTTGGCATCCATGAGCTTCACGAGCTCCTGCGTGGTGTCGATGTCGGGGTAGCGCACATAGCCGGCTTCGTTGGCGTCGGGGTGGCCGGGCTCGTACACGAGCCGCCCTTCCCCCTGGTCTTCGGCGATACCGGCCACGCGCACGCCGTATTCACCGCCGAGCGATCCGTTCACCCCGCCCGTCGTGGGCAGGACCGGGACTTCGATCGGGCGGCGGCTGTCGGTCGTGGCGATTTCGAAGGCGTTGCTCCCCAGGACACTGTTGCTGGCGGCGGCCGTTCCCATGGCCGACGCGAAGTTGTCGGTGTTGTAGAGCGCGTTCTGCGAGGTGGCGGCTTCCAGCACCACGTCGCGGCGCTTGTACGGCGCGCCATCGGCGCCACGGGTCACGTCGGCGTTGGCGATGTTCTGCGCGATCGTTTCCATGCGCTGGCGCTGGGCGGAGATGCCGCTGGCGGCGATGCCCAGCGAGCGGAACATCGGGCGGACGATCTGCTGTCCCGGAATCGGGAGCAGGGCGGGGCGGCGCGTCGGGTCGATCGACATCAGCCGTTCCCTCCGCCCTTGATCGCGGTGCGCAGGCTGGCGTAGGTCTTTTCGAGCAGGCGGGACGTGGCGAGGAAGCGGAGCTGCTCATCGGCCAGCGCCGTCATTTCGTCTTCCAGGTTGACCGGATTCGCGTTGGCGACGGCCGTCCCGGCCTTGGCTTCCAAGGCGAACCCGTCGCCGTTCTGGACGGAGGCCTTCGAGACGCGATCCGCGATACCACGCGAGCGCTCGACACTCCGGTCGAGTGCTCCCTTGAGCGAGGTGGCTGAGGTGCTGCGATCAACGAGTCCGAAGAGCATCTGATAATTCCCGGTGTGAATGGGCGAGCGTATCCACACCGGTAAAAAGCAATGGCCGGGCCACACGGGCCCGGCCATCGGAAATGCATCGCGTGCCGTGCGCTAACTCGTTGCTGTGGTGAGTCTTGCGTGGCGCGTTCAAGTCCCGGGTCGTGAGTGTTTCCGGGCAAGGCCCGTGTGGTCAATCACGCCGATCGGGCAACTCTTGCCGGGTACCGTGCGGACCATAATTGCCGCCCACGGCCGCGCCGTCGACTATTCGTCGTCGGTATCGGCGTCCTTGCCGGGGCCATTGAGCTTGTTGCGGAGGGTGCGCACGCTGATGCCCAGCAGCTCCGCCGCCTTGGTCCGATTATTGTCGGCCGCCGCCAGCGCATGCTGAATCAGCACCCGTTCGGCATCGGCCACGTTGAGCGACGCGAGCGCGATCTGGCCGGCCCCAGGGGCGGTCCCGGCCGCCACCGCGCCCGCCCCGTGGCTGACGCCCGACGGTGACGCGGTGGGGGCCGACGCACCTGGCACGGGGATGGCCCGCGGGCGGATGGACGGGGCGCCCAACGAGTGCGCCAGCCCGAAGCGCGTGCCTTCGAGGCAGTGCGCGTGGATCATGGGATCGGGGGACAAAATGACCGCCCGCTCGATCACATGCTGCAGTTCCCGGATGTTGCCCGGCCACGGATACTGCTGCATCGACTCCAGCGCGTCCGGCGAGATGCCGTCGATCTTCTTGCCCAATTCGGCCGCTGTCCGCATAGCGAACCGCAGCGCCAGGACCGCGATATCCTCGGGGCGGTCACGCAGGGGCGGGATCAGGACGGGGATCGTGGACAATCTATAATAGAGGTCCTGCCGGAACGCTCCGCGGTCGGCCTCGGAGGCCAGATCGCGGTTGGTCGTGGCCACGATGCGCACGTCCACCTTGATGGGCGAGGTGCCACCTACCCGCTCGAACTCCTGTTCTTGGAGCACGCGGAGCAGCTTCGCCTGCAGGTCGAGGCGCATCTCCGAGACTTCGTCCAGCAGCAGCGTGCCGCGGTTGGCGCGCTCGAAGGCGCCTTCCACCCGCTTGATGGCGCCGGTGAAGGCGCCTTTTTCGTGGCCGAACAGGGCCGACTCGATCAGCCCCTCGGGGAGCGCGGCGCAGTTCAGCTTGATGAACGGCTTGTCGCGCCGTTCGCTCTGGTCGTGGATGGCCCGGGCGAACAGTTCCTTACCGGTCCCCGACTCGCCCTGCAGCAGCACGGTGGCCCGCGTGGGGGCGGCCATGGAGACCGTCTGGAGAATCCGGCGGATCGCCGGCGAGTCGCCGATGATCTGCCGTTCGTTCCGGAACTGCATCACTTCCTTGCGCAGCGCCTCGTTCTCGCGGCGGAGGCGGACGAACTCCAGCGCCTGATCGACCGCCAGCTCGAGCTGCTGGGGGCGGACCGGTTTGGTGATGTAGTCGATCGCCCCGGCCTTGATCGACATGACCGCATGCTCGATGCTGGCGTGTCCCGTCAGCATGATCAGCGGAATGTCGTACCCCTCCCGGGCCAGCAGCTGAATGAACTCCAGCCCGGACAGCCCCGGCATACGGTAGTCGGAGATGATGAGGTCAATGCCGCCCCGCTCCAACACCTGCAGCGCCTCGGGGACGCTCCGCGCACCCACCGGCGTATGGCCGGCCTGCGCGAGGGAGTCCTCGAGGATCAGCCCGACGCTTGGCTCGTCATCGACGTACAGAATGGTGGCCATGGCAGGGTGCGGCGGTGGGACAAGAGAACCGACAAACGACGTCAAGACACTGACCCGGCAAATTTAGCCGCTTTGATGAAAAAACGCTAAGATCCGTCGGAATTCCGCCGTGCGTTGCTAAAGGACGGGGTGACCCGTCCGATACTCACCAGAGTATGCCGGCACCGTGTTGCGCCCTCTCAGGGTTGTGACGGTCTCCGAACCCCAGGTCCGATGCGCGTTACCAATTCGATCATCACCCGTAACAGCCAGACGCGCCTGCAGACTCAACTGCAGGGGCTCGATCGCGTGCGTGACGACATTTCCTCCGGTGTCCGGATCCGGAAGATGTCGGACAACCCGACGAACGGTGGCGAACTGGTCCGTATCGGCAGTTCGATGCGCGCCCTCGCGCAGTTCCAGCGCAACGTCGACCGCGGGATGGCCCGCGCCGCGGCCGAGGAGAACGTCCTCAACCAGCTCACGAACACGCTCACGCGCGGCATCGAACTGGGCATCGGACAGGCCTCCGCCACCGGCAATGCCCAGTCGCGGCTGATTGTGAAGGCCGAGGTCGATCAGCTCATCAACTTTGCCGCCAATCTGGGAAACACCCGGCTCGGCGACGAGTACCTGTTCGGCGGCCACCGCGCTGGCGAAGCGCCGTTCCAGACGCCACCGCCGGCCACCGGCAGCTTTTCGGGTTTGCTCGTGGCGGGCAACCCGGTCAATCCGAGTGGCACCATCACGCTCGAGGTCGGTGACAACGACTTCGTGACGCCGACGCACAACGGTACCGAGGTGTTCCTCGACACCGATGCGCTGGAGTCGCTGCGGGCGCTGTCCACGGCGCTGGGGAACAACGATCCGGTGGCCATTCAGGCGGCCGCCGACCGCATCACCACCGCGAACAACAGCGTGCAGTCGCTCATCGGCACGCAGGGCGCGCGCATCAACGAGCTCGAGACCGCGAACGCCAACCTCGAGGCGGTCGAGCTGAACCTGAAGACCTTCCGGGCCGACCTGCGCGACACCGAAGTCGACAAGGCGATGGTGGAATTGGTGGGGAAGCAGACGCTGTATCAGGCCGCGATGAGTGCCACGTCGCGCATCCTCGGCCTCAGCCTGGCCAACTACCTCTGACGTTGATGAGTCACGCCGTCATGGACCAGCAGGATCGCAGCACGCAGACGTACACCATTACCTCGCCGGCCGTCGGGACCATCGACGTGAGCGGCGATGCCATCATGCGGTTCATCAGCCCGCTGTGGGGGTTCCCCGACCGCACCGAGTACGCGCTGCTCCCCGCTGCGCGACAGGGGCTGTGGTGGCTGCTGTCGGTGCAGGAGCCGCACACCACGTTCGTGCTGGCCGATCCGTTCGTGGGACATCCCGACTACGCCATCGATCTGGGCGATGCCGAGCGGGAGGCGCTGCACATCGCGCAACCCACCGACGCGCTGGCGCTGGTGATGGTGGCGCTGCCGATGTCGCCTGCGGAGCCGGTGACCGGCAACTTCCGCGCGCCGATCGTGTTCAATATCAGCCAGGGTGTGGCGCAGCAGGTCGTGAATCGCGACGAGCGTCACTCGCTGCGGGAACCGATGAATTTGGCGGAATACCCGGCGACGGAGCACGGCGTCCGGCTGGTGTAGCGCGGGCGCTAGGGGATCGGTGGGGCGCCGGCCAGCATCGCGTCGAAGTACGCGATCGTGTGCTGCAGCCCTTCGCGCAGAGCGACCGTTGGCTCCCAGCCGATGGTCTCGCGCACGAGCGAGATATCCGGGCGGCGCTGTTTCGGATCGTCGGACGGCAACGGATGATGTACGATCCGTGATGTGGACCCCGTGAGTTCCACCACCAGCTCGGCCAGCTGCCGCATCGTAAACTCGGTGGGGTTGCCCAGATTCACCGGACCGGTAAACGTGTCCGGCGTATCCATGATGCCGAGCATGCCGGTGATCAGGTCGCTCACATAGCAGAACGACCGGGTCTGCTCGCCGCTGCCGTAGAGTGTGAGGTCACCGCCGCGCAGCGCCTGCACAATGAAGTTGGACACCACGCGTCCGTCATCGGGGTGCATGCGTGGACCATACGTGTTGAAAATGCGGATGACCTTGATCCGCAGCTGGTGCTGCCGGTGGTAATCGAAGAACAGCGTCTCTGCGCACCGCTTGCCTTCATCGTAGCACGAGCGCAATCCGATCGGATTCACATTGCCCCAGTAGCTCTCCACCTGCGGGTGGATCAGCGGGTCGCCGTACACCTCGGAGGTTGACGCCTGCAGAATCTTGGCGCGCACCCGCTTGGCGAGACCCAGCATGTTGATCGCGCCGTGCACGCTCGTCTTCGTGGTCTGCACGGGATCGTGCTGGTAATGCACCGGTGAAGCGGGGCACGCCAGATTGAAAATCTCGTCGACTTCCACGAACAGCGGGAACGTGACGTCGTGCCGCATCAGCTCGAAGCGCGGATGGGCGAGCAAATGCTCGACATTCCGGCGCGTGGAGCTGTAGAAGTTGTCGATGCACAGCACCTCGTTGCCACGCGCGAGCAGCTGCTCGCAGAGGTGGGAGCCAAGAAACCCGGCACCACCGGTAACGAGCACGCGCTTGCCAGTGAACGGGAGCGGCATCAGGGGACTCCGGAGAGTGGGGAACACGGGAGTGCCAGAACACGATACGTCGGAACCGTACTGATGGGTCAGTCGATCGTTGCCAGCCGGGTATGCGGTGCCCGAGGGGGCTCTAGTGACCAGCCGGTCCTACTCGTAAAAACAATGCACGGCATCAACGACGGCCTGCACGTCTTCCGTCGTCATGTACGGGGCGATCGGCAAACTCAGGATCTCAGACTGCAAGCGGACCGCTACCGGCAAAGGCGGCCAGTGGCTCCCCGCGTAGGCGCCTTGTAAGTGGCAGGCGCGGGGATAATGCAGCATGGTGCCGATTTGCCGCTGCTTCAAATGTGCTTGCAGGCCGTCCCGGTCCGGGCAGCGCACCACGAACAAGTGCCAAACCGGCTCGGCGCCAGCACGTGTGACGGGCGTTTCGACGCACGTTCCGCGAAACGCGTCGATGTACCGAGCGGCGACTGCGGCGCGGGCGGCATTCTCCGCGTCCAGATGAGGCAGCTTTGCACGAAGCACGGCCGCTTGTATTTCGTCCAAGCGCGAGTTGACGCCAGCCACGTCATGCTGGTATTTGACTTTCGATCCGTAGTTGCGGAGCTCTCGCACCGTTGCCGCCAAGGCGGCGTCGTTGGTGGTGATGGCACCGCCATCACCCAAGGCCCCGAGATTCTTACCTGGGTAAAAGCTGAAGCCCGCCGCGTCGCCAAGCCCACCCGCACGCCGTCCGTGGTAACGCGCACCGTGGGCTTGGGCAGCGTCTTCAATCACACGAAGGCCATGGGCGGCTGCGATGGCATTGATCGCATCCATCTCAGCGGGTTGGCCATACAAATGCACCGGCATAATGGCGCGGGTCCGAGGCGTGATGGCGGCCTCGATCAGCGACGCATTGAGGGTGAACGTTGCGGCGTCAGGCTCCACCGGCACCGGTGTTGCGCCCACCTGGCTCACAGCAAGCCAGGTGGCGATGAAGGTGTGCGACGGGACGATGACTTCGTCGCCTGCGCCGATGCCGTACGCGCGGAGAATAAGGTGAAGCGCATCGAGGCCATTGGCGACACTGACACAGTGATCAACCTCGCAGTAGGCCGCAAACTCGGCCTCAAAGGCTTCGCACTCTTTTCCGAGCACATACCAGCCCGAGTCGAGCACGCGGGCAATGCCCGTGGCTATCGCGTCGGCATGCGGCGCGTTCACGCGTTTCAGATTCAAGAAATCAATCATTTCCCCCACCGCGCGCGCATGAAATCGCCGTAGTCACGGTAGTAGTCGGCCTCATCGTACTTGTGCGAGGCCAACACCATGCAGACCGAGTGTGACGAAAAATTGTCCAACTCACGCCACATCATCGGGCACACATACAGGCCTTGGAACGAACGATTCAGGTGAACGCGCTTCTTGTCCTTGCCATCGTCCAGCACCACGTCAAAACTGCCCGACATGGCGATGATGAATTGACTCAACTCCTTGTGCGCATGGCCGCCGCGCTCTGAGCCGCCAGGTACGTCGTACAGGTAGTAGACACGTTCAATGGCAAAGGGAATCTGATTGTTGGATTCCACGAACGTCAGGTTGCCACGGGGGTCCTTCACGATGGGCAGATCGATGATGCGGCAATCAGCTATGCTCATGGCGTCTCCTGTCATGTGCGCACTTTCTTGAAACGGGCGCTGTAGGCATCGTGCTCGAGCAGCAACACTTTCGCTGGCACTTTGTATGCGCTGAGTTTGGCTTGGCAGGCTTTGCGGACGCGCAGGCGCAGCGCATCAGCTTCCTCAGGCTCAGCCAGCACGACCCTGGCGACCACAATGTGCCCAAGCAGCGCGTGCGGTTCGCCCGCGACCACCACGTCAGTGATGTTGGGCAAGGACAGGATCACGTCTTCGACCTCGGCTGGGTACACCTTCTGCCCACCCACATTAATCAGGTCGGTCACGCGCCCGAGGATGCGAAAGTACTCCCCATCAACCTCGACGCGGTCCTGCGTGTTGAACCATCCATCCGCATCGAAGCCGGACGGCGCATTCAGGTAACCCACCATGCGGTATTCGGAGCGAATCCACAGGATGTCGTCACGCACCTGCGTTTCGAATCCCGCGCCACCGATCTGTACCCACAAAGAGCCATCCGGGCGAGACTTCGAACGCAGTACGCCCACCTCGGACAGGCCGTAGGTTTGCTGCAACTCCGCATCAGGAAAGCGCGACCGAATGCGGTCGAGCGTCGCTTGCGGCATGGTTTCCGTGCCGTACGTGATCCGCTTGAGCGATGTCAGATTGTATTTCTGGCTCAGATCGCTCGCCGCCAGCAGCGTCAGGAAGGACGGTGTGGTCGGCAGGAGATCAACCCGATAGTTCTGAATGGCTTCGCAGATCGTTGCAATGGCGCGGTTCTCCGTGGTGACCACCGTGCCAAGACTGGCGGTGATCGCCAGCAAGGTGTTGATGCCGCCGAAGTGGTCCAGCATCAAGAACGGAATCGCGACCACGGGTGTGCGGGCTACACGAAACTTGTCCATGACGCGCCCAAAGTCATGCAGCATGCCTTTGGGCTTGCCCGTCGATCCAGAGGAGAAGAGGACGAGGCCCGCGCGGCCGCCGGCGCGAAACTGGCTCAGCAGCTCATTGGGGCAGGGCACGTGGTGTGTCTCGAGATCCCACTGCACGCCATCCGCGTGGAAGCGCACACAGTGGTCTTGACCGGAGATTGCTACGGCGTCGTCGACTTCCACGACGGAGCTGCGCGTCATGGGCACGACAGTGCACGCCAAGGATGCCAAGGCCAACAGCATGGCAAACACGGTGGGCGAATAGTCCGCGACGACCAGTACCGTGTCGCCGCCCTGCACGCCCCGCGCACGCAACGCGTTAGCGCACGCGTCAATGCTGCGCGACAGGTCGGCATAGCTGGTGACGTGCCCTTGGTGCACAAAGGCCCGCGTTCCTTCTGGTGCGCTGGCGAACCGAACAAGCATCCAGTCCATGATTCAGCCTGCGCCTAATTCGTTCAATACCAGTGTAATGAGCGCGTACGAGGTCGCATTCGCCGCGTCGTCATCCGGGAAGGAAACACCGAAGCCCTCCTCCAGCGCCAACACCAGATTCATGTGGCGCAGCGAGTCCCAGCTGGGTACGGTGTCCATGCTTGCGTTGTCG
>CANJOX010000006.1 GCA_947475795.1 Gemmatimonadota bacterium | reverse complement strand
CGACGCCGACCCGCGCGGCGGCTGATGTGATCTCGCTCTTCAGCAACGCCTACACGAATGTGCCCGTGGACACGTGGTCGGCGAGCTTCGATCAGGCCGATGTGGCCGACGTGCAGGTGGCCGGCAATGCGACCAAGCGCTACACCAATCTGGTGTTCGCAGCGGCGGAGTTCATCACGACCAAGGTGAATGCCACGAACATGACGCACCTGCACCTCGATGCGTACATGAACGACGTGGCCAACTTCCGCGTGAAGCTGGTGGACTTCGGCCCGAACAACGTGTTCGGTGGCGGTGATGACTCCGAGCACGAGGTGGCAGTGTCGGCGCTCAGCACCCCGGCGCTGGTGGCCAACGCCTGGAACAGCATCGACATCCCCCTGTCGCAGTTTGCCGGGCTCTCGCGTCGCGCGAATCTGGCGCAGCTGATCATCGTGGGGTCGAGCCCCACGGTGTATCTGGACAACGTGTACTTCTATAAGTCGGGTGTACCGCCGGCCGCCGGTGGGCCGGCCACCGCCGCGCCCGCGCCCACGTTTGCCGCGGCGAGCACGCTGGCCATCTACTCGAATGCGTACACCAGCTCCGGCGTGGACACATGGTCGGCGGACTGGGACCAGGCGGACGTGGCGGACGTGCGGATCGGGAACGACGATGCAAAGCGCTACACCAACGTGGTGTTCGCCGGCATCGAGTTTATCTCCAAGCAGGTGAACGCCGCGTCGATGACGCACTTTTCCATGGACGTGTGGACGCCCGACGCCACGGCGGCTCCCGCGGTCTTCAAGATCAAGCTGGTGGACTTCGGCGCGAACGGCGTGTACCTGGGAGGCGACGACTCCGAGCACGAGATCACGCTCACGGCCGCGACCACGCCGGCGCTGGGCACAGCGGCGTGGGTCCGTCTGGATGTGCCGTTTACCGCCTTTCCGGGACTGGCGGCGCGGGCGCATCTGGCGCAGTTGATCATCTCCGGCGACCTGAAAACGGTGTACGTGGACAACATTCTCGTGCATCGGTAGCCGTCCTTCAGGGCTGACCGTTCATGCCCGTTTGGAGACCTGATGACCGATAACCTCCGCTGCGAGGTCGGTGCCCCCGGTGCCGACCTGCCCCGCACCCGTCCGCTCGCCACGACGATCCTGCGGCTCATCTGGGACGAGGAGTTCATCTCCCGCGCCGACATTGCGCGGCGGCTCGACGTGTCGCGCAGCACGGTGTCCGATATCGTGGACGCGTTGCTCCCCACGGGACTCGTGGCCGAAGCCGGGGTCGGCGCGTCGAGCGGTGGCCGACGGCCGATCGTGCTGGCGTTCCAGTATCAGGCCTTCTCGCTGCTGGGCGTGGATATCGGCGCGTCGCACGTGTCCGTGGTGCTCACTGATCTGCAGGGGCGCGTGCGCGCGTGGCAGCACCAGTCGTTTCCGGTGCACGCCGACCCCGACGGCACACGCCGGCTGGTCACGACGCTGTGTGATGCGTGCCTCGGCATGGTGGATACCACGGCGGCACCGCTGCTGGGCATCGGGGTGGCGCTGCCCAGCCCCGTCGATCCGCGCTACCCTGAGAAGGTGTCGCCCCGCGCGATGGTGCAGTGGGACGGACGGCACGGCCTCGAACTGCTGATCGCCCGGTACGGTGTGCCGGTACTGCTGGACAACGACGCGAATCTGGGCGCCCTGGCTGAGCACTGGTGGGGCGCCGCGCGTGGCCTGTCCGATTTCACGTTCATCAAGATCGCCACCGGCATCGGAGCCGGCCATTTCATCGGCGGGCGCATCTACCGCGGCGCCGGCGGCGTGGCGGGAGAAATCGGGCACATCACGATCGACGTGCACGGCAACCCGTGCATTTGCGGCAATCGCGGTTGCCTGACCACGTATGTCGGGTCGCAGGAGTTGGTGGAGCGCGCGCGCACGCTGTTGCCGGAGTATCCCGGCAGCAGCCTCGCGGGGGCACCGATCACGTACAGCGGCCTCGAGATGGCGGCCCGAGCCGATGACCCACTCGCACTGCGCGTGGTGACTGAGGCGGCCGAGCACATCGGCACCGTGGTGGCCGGCATGCTCAACCTGTTGAACCCCGCCGCCGTGATTCTGGGCGGCAGCTTGCCCAGTCTGCGGGAGCAGGTGCTCGTCCCGATCCGTGAGTCCGTCATGCGGCGCACGTTCACCAGCGCCGTCGCGTCGTCGGACATCCAGACCAGTGCACTGGGCGACCGCGGTATCGCGATCGGCGCCGCCACACTGGTGCTGGATGCGCTGCTGCAGGATCCGAAATCGCTCATCACCCTCCGGGCTTCGTAGCCTCAACCCCGCCCCTCATGCGTCGTCTGTTCGCCGTCAGTTTCGCGTTGTCCCTGGTCGGATGCACGTCCGCCACGGAGGCACCGCCCCGCACGATTGTGTGGGAAGACGATTTCCCGGGACCGGCCGGCCAGGTCGCCAACCCGACCAACTGGACCTTCGACGTGGGCGAGGACTGGGGGAACGCGCAGCTGGAATACGACACCGACCGCGCGACGAATGCATCGTTGGACGGCAACGGGCACCTCGTGATCACCGCGCGCCGTGAGACGTATCGCGGCCGCCAGTACACGTCGGCGCGCCTCAAGACACTCGGCCTGCGCTCGTTCAAATACGGCCGCGTAGAAGGGCGCATGAAGCTGCCGCGTGGCCGCGGGCTGTGGCCGGCCTTCTGGATGCTTGGTACCGACTTCCCATCGGTCGGCTGGCCGCAGACGGGCGAGATCGACATCATGGAGTATCGCGGGCAGGAACCCAGCACGGTGGTGGGGAGCCTGCACGGCCCCGGCTATTCGGGTGGCGCCGCGCGCACAAAGTCGAAGACCCTCACGCTGGCGCGCCTCGACAATGACTTCCACGTGTACGCCGTGGAATGGACGCCGGAGCAGATCGAGCACTCGATCGACGGCACCGTGTACTTCACCACCCGCCGGACCGACGTGACCGGACCGTGGGTGTTTGACAAACCCTTCTTCATCATCCTGAACGTCGCCGTGGGTGGAAACTTCGTGGGCGCGCCTGACGCCATCACGACCTTTCCGCAGCAGATGGTGATCGACTGGATCCGCGTGTACGAGGCGATCAAGTGAGCACCAACGGCACATCGGTGGCGCACGCCACTCCCGCGGCCGACCGCATCCCGTTCTCGGGGAAGCTGGCGTACGGCATGGGCGCGTTCGTGAACAATCTGCTGGCGGCGGCGATCGGCGGCATGCTGATCATCCTCAACCTCGGGTTCGGCATGGACCCGGCGCTGGTGGGACTCGCTAGTGCCATTCCACGCGTGACCGATGCGCTGACCGATCCGATCATGGGCTTCATTTCGGATCAGACGCGCTCACGGTGGGGGCGACGCCGCCCGTACATCTTCATCGGCGCCATTCTGTCCGGCCTGTTCTTCGCGCTGCTCTGGATGATGCCGACGGGCCGCAGCGACATGTTCTATTTCTGGTACTTCACGATCGGGTCCACGATCTTCTACGTGGGGTACACGATCTTCGCGACGCCGTGGGTGGCGCTCGGCTATGAGCTCACCCCCGACTACCACGAGCGCACGCGCCTGATGGGCGTGCAGAACTTCATCGGTCAGCTCGCGTACGTGGTGTCGCCCTGGTTCCTGTGGATCATGACCCACAAGCCGTGGTTTGCCACGCCCACCATCGGCGCCCGCTGGCTGGCGATTGCGATCGGGATCGTGGCCGCCGTGGTGGGAATCCTGCCGGCGATCTTCCTGCGGGAGCGGTTCTCCGCCAGTGCGGCCGTCCCGGCCAGCGTCGCCGACGGCCCGACGGAAACGGCGTGGGCCTCGGTGAGCCGCAACACCACCGCCTTCTTCAAGGGCTTCGCCACCACGCTGCGCTCACGGCCCTATCTGCGCCTGTGCATCGCGACGTTCCTGGTGTTCAACGGCTTCATCATGATCTCGTCGTTTTCGTCGTACGTGATCATCTACTACGTGTTCGGCGGTGACCAGCAGCGCGGGGCAGAGTATGCCGGCTACGCGGGCACCGTGGGCGCGGTCTCGACGTTTCTGATCATCTTCTTCATCACGTGGCTGGCAACGCGCGTGGGGAAGAAGCGGGCGTTCTACGTGTCCACCGGTCTGTCGATGGTGGGCTACGCCATGAAGTGGTTTTGCTACGACCCCACGCGCCCGTGGCTCGTCCTGCTGCCGGCGCCGCTGATGGCGTTCGGGTTGGGCGGCCTCTTCACGCTGATGGGCTCCATGATGGCCGACGTCGTGGACTGCGACGAGCTGGAAACGCAGCAGCGACGCGAAGGGATGTTCGGTTCGATCTTCTGGTGGGTGGTCAAGGTGGGCATGGCGGCCGCGCTGGCGGGCGGTGGCTACCTGCTCAACGCCACCGGCTTCGATGTCGCGCTGGGCAGCGCGCAGACGCCGGAGACGCTGGTGCTGCTGCGGCTTGCCGACGTTCTGGTGCCGTTCGTGGCGTCGGGGCTCGCGATCTGGACGATCGCGGGATACCCGATCACGGAAGACAAAGCCCACGACGTGCGCCAAGCACTCGAGCGCCGTCGTGGGCAGTCCACTCAGCCGGTCACGATCCCGTAGCCGAACGGGAAGCGCGGCGCCTCGTCCTTGTACGACGGCGCCGCCGACGCCGGCCACGCGAACGAGAGCGTGCCATGGAACGGGAAGTCGCCCAGCAGTACATCCGCGACGCCCTGCCCTTCGGAGCCCGGCAGCCACGCCGCCACAAAGGCCTGCGAGGCGTCGAGTTCCGCATTCACGACCAACGGACGGCCACCGATGAACACGGTGACCACGGGAATTCCCTTGGCGGCGATGGCCGTGATTGTGGCCAGATCGTCCGGGTGCAGCTGCGCGAGTTCCGTGGTCTTGCCGTATGGCGGCAGCGTGTGCGGCTTGACGACCACCTGTGAGCCGGGCTGCACGCGGCCACCGGCCCGCAGGTCGCCCATCCCCTCGGCATAGGGCGTCTCGCCGATCACCACGATGGCCACGTCATGACTGGCGGCGTCCGCCGACGCACCGCTTTCGTCGAGCGTGGCCATGGGCGCCAGCGCACGAATCCCTTCCCACACCGACGTACCGCCGGCGATGGCCTCATTGGTGGTTTCGCCCTGCCACGCCACGGTGAAGCCGCCGCACTGATGTCCGCGGTTGTGAGCCGACTTGCCGGCGACGAGGATGCGCGCCGCGCGTGACAGCGGCAGCAGCGCCTGGTCGTTCTTGAGCAACACGAGCGACTTGCGCACGGCTTCGCGCGCCACCTCACGGTGCGCCGCGCCGCCGAAGGCGGGATCATTGGACCACACGCGCGCTGCTGGGCGCGGCTTCTCGAACAGACCAAAGCGCAACTTCACGCCGAGAATGCGACGTACCGCGTCGTCGATGCGCGACATCGGGATCAGGCCCTGCTCCACCTGCTGCGTGAGCAGCGCGAGACACTGCTTCCACTCGACGGATACCATGAACACATCGATGCCAGCGTTGGCCGCCAGGCCGATCGCCGTGCCGTAGTCTTCGTGGAGATAGTCCACCCCATCCCAGTCCGAGACCACGAGGCCATCGAAGCCCAGCCGCCCCTTGAGCACGTCGGTGAGCAGGTAACGATGCCCGTGGCACTTGTCGCCGTTCCAGCTGTTGAACGAGGCCATGACCGTGAGCAGCCCGGCATCGAGCGCGGGGTAATACGGCGTCATGTGAGTGCGCTCGAGCTCGGCCTCGGTGATCGCGGTGTCGCCCTGATCGTTCCCGGCGGTGGTGCCGCCGTCGCCCACCCAGTGCTTGGCGCAGGCGATCACGCCGTCGGCCCCGAGGTCACCCTGCACGGCGCGCACGTAGCCTGCTGCGAACGACGCCACGAGCGACGGCTGCTCCGAAAAGCTTTCGTACGTGCGCCCCCAATGGATGTTTTGCGCGACGGCCAGCGTGGGCGCGAAGGTCCAGTCCACGCCGGTGGCGAGCACTTCCCGCGCCATGACGCCGGCGGCGCGCGCCACGAGCTCCGGATCGCGGGTGCAGCCGAGGCCGATGTTGTGCGGAAAGACTGTCGCCCCGCGCACGTTCGCATGGCCATGGATGGCATCCACCGCGTAGAGCAGCGGGATCGGGAGTCGCCCCGGCGCCTCGTCCATCGACGCGGCCCAGTAGGCATCGTTCATGGCCACCCAGTCGGACACGGCATTCGTGCCGGGCGCCGAACCACCACCGCTCAGCACTGACCCGATGTGATAGTCGCGCACATCATCGGCCGTGGCGGCCATGCGCTCCGGCATCATCATCTGGCCGAGCTTCTGGGCGAGGGTCATGCGCGCGAGCAGCGCATCCGCGCGCTCAGCCAGCGTCTCGTGTCGCGTCATCGTGGTCATGGGGATGGTGCTGCTGGAGTGGATCAGGTCGTATGCGAGGGGCACCGTGTCGCCCTACGCGAGCACGGAGAATTCGACGAAGGTGCCGGCGGCCGCATGGGGCGCCACCCACGCGTGGAAGCGCCCCGGTTCGACCGCGAGCGTGAGGTCGCGGCCGTGGAACGCCAACGCGGCCACGGGTAGCGAGAAGTGCACCGTGCGTCGTTCGCCCGGCGCGAGGTGCACGCGCTGGAACCCCTTGAGTTCCCGCACGGGTCGCGTGACGCTGCCGACCAGGTCGCGCACGTACAGCTGCACCACCTCATCAGCCGCACGCGCCCCACGGTTGGTGATCGTGGCCGACAGCTCGACGGTGCCCGTCATCGCGACCTCGGCGTGCTGCACCGACGGCGCGTCGTACTCCACCCACGTGTACGTGAGGCCGTAGCCGAACGGAAAGAGCGGTGCGGGATCGACGTCGAGATGAAACGACGTGTTACCGATGGACAGCTGGGGCGCCCGCGGGTGGATGTCGTGGATGGACACCACCGTTTCCGGGGTGGCCGGTTTCCCGGTGTGCTTGTGCGCGTAGTAGATCGGGATCTGGCCCGTCACGCGCGGCAGCGTGACCGGCAGGCGCGCCGACGGCCCCACGACGCCGAACAGCAGGTCGACGATGGCCGGCCCGCCCATCGATCCCGGATGCCATGCGTACAGCAATGCATCAACGCGGTGTGCGATGCGCTCGAGCGCGAGCGCCCGTCCGGCCATGATGACCAGCACGACGGGCGTGCCCGTGGCCACCACCGCGTCGATCAGGCGCTCCTGCGCACCCGGGAGTGACACGTCGGCCCGGCAGTGTGCTTCCCCGGAGAGGATCGATTCCTCGCCGAGCACGAGGATCGCCACCTCGGCACGCTCGGCCGCGCGAACCGCGTCGGCGAAGCCGCTCTCGTCGTGGCTGCGTGTGTTGGGCACCCCCGGCGCGACCTCGATCTGCACGGTGTCGGGGAGCGTGTGGCGGAGGGCCTGCAGCACCGTCCGACTGTGCGCCGCGTCGCCGTCGAAGATCCAGGTGCCGAGCGGCTCGTACGGATCATCGGCCAGCGGCCCGATCACCGCCACGCGCTGCAGCGCCCCGGCGGCCAACGGCAGCACATAGTCGTTCCCGCGCTGCGTGTTGGTGAGCAGCACGATCGATTCGCAGGCGCTGGCGTACGCGGCGTCGAGGTGTGCGTCGTTCCCGGCGGCGGGGAAGGACGCGGGTTCGGTGAACGGCCGTTCAAACAAACCGAGGCGGAACTTCAGGCGCAGCACATTCGCCACCATCGCATCCACCTGCGCCAGCGGGACGTGCCCGTCGCGCACCAGATCGGCGAGGTGCGAGGCGTAGGTGGTACTGGCCATCTCCATGTCGACACCGGCCAGCGCGGCTTCCCGTGCGGAACCGTATTCATCGGCGGTGAGCCCGTGCACGGCGAGCTGGCGGATCGAATCCCAGTCACTCACGACGAGGCCGTCGAAGCCCCACGTGTCGCGCAGCACCCCGGTGAGGAGATCGCGGTTGGCGCTGGCGGGAATGCCGTCGAGGTCACTGAACGACGTCATCACGGAGGCGACGCCGGCCTGCACCGCCGCCGCGAACGGCGGCAGGTGCACGTCGCGCAGTTCGCGCGGGGCGATGTTGGTGCTGTTGTAGTCACGACCGCTTTCGCTGGCCCCGTAGCCCACGAAGTGCTTGGCGCAGGCGGCGATGGCGTCGGGGGCGGTGAGGTCGTGCGTCTGGAAGCCGCGCACCGCGGCGGCGGCGAGCGTGGCCGTGAGATAGGGGTCCTCGCCGTATCCTTCGGCGACGCGTCCCCAGCGCGGATCGCGACCGATGTCGATCATCGGGGCAAAGGTCCAGTTCACACCACACGCCGCCGCTTCGCGCGCGGCAATGCGCGCGCCGCGCTCCACCACGTCGGGGTTCCAGCTGGCGGCCTGCCCCAGCGGGATCGGGAACACCGTGGCAAACCCGTGAATCACATCGCGCCCGATCAGCAGCGGGATGCCGTGACGCGACTCATGCACGGCGATCCACTGCAGCGCGTTCACCGTGGGGGCATGCACCTCGTTGATCACCGAGCCGACGCGTCCCTCACGTACCGCTCGCGCGAGATCGTCGGACACCTGCCCCCCGGCGCCGGCCACCTGCTGTAACTGGCCGATCTTTTCGTCGAGGGACAGCCGGGCGAGCAGCGCTTCGATGCGCTCTGCGATGCGCTCTGCGATGGGCGGCGGGCGGTGTTCCAGAGTCGACACGCGCGTGCGCTACCAGGCGACGGTGAGGTACGCCCGCACTTCCCACTCCGACCCGTGCGCGGACGGCGCGGTGGGGTCGCAGGTGGGTACGCCGGTCACGAGGTCAGGCACACGCTCGGGGCAGAAGCGCGGGGAGTACTTGTTGAGCGCACGCCACGCACCGCGCACGCCGAACTTGGTTTCCGGCAGGTCCCACCACTGCGGCGTACCGATGGAGTACGACACATCCGTGAGCAGCTGCTTCGGGAAGGTGAGATTGAAGTCGCGATGGTAGTCGAACGGGCCCCAGTCATTGAGCTTGGCGGCGGCCGTGACCTTCACGTGCTGGCGGACCATGCGCACATCGATGCCCGAGCGATGCAGCAGGCGCGGATCGTTGCCGTTGGGCTCTGCAGTGCCGGTGTACAGATTCGCGATGAGGCGCAGGTTACGGGCCACACGCGACACGATCCGCGACCGCACCTCGTAGAGGCTGCGCGCCGGCGTGGCACCGGGGAAGGCGAACGTGGTGCGACCGTCGGCGAGGATGCCAATCGCGGCGTCCTGCGTGGTGGGCAGGCGACGGTACACGTAGCCGATGTTGGCGGCGAAGCGTGCATCCTCCCGCATATCGTTGTCCCACTGGTACATCCACGTGGCCGGCGTGGGATCGAACGTCAGCAGCAGCTCGGCGCCGTACGTTTCACGGTTGGCGCGCACGGCGAACGGATCATCGATCACGTTGCGCGGCCGGCCGGGGGCCGGCGTCTCGAAGGGTACCGGTCCGACGATGGGCTTCTGGTACAGCACGTTGGGCGCAATTTCGAACGACCCGAACCGCGCGGCGAGGCCCGTGATCGTGTTCCACTGATTGTTGAGCCCCGAGTCCTTGAGACTCCACCCGGTGAACGTCTGCACTGCCGTGGGGCCGCCATCGGCCACGAGCCCCATGATGGCACCCTGCGCATACCAGTTGTAGCGTCCCTTCGAGTACGTCATACGCGCCTTACCGCCGAAGGCATCACTGTCGCGGATTTTGTCCTGCAGCACACGCGTGGTGCCGCCGGCGTACTCGACGATCTGGAACGGCACACCGACGCGCGTGGCACCGGCCCAGATGCCGCCCGCCTCCATGCCCACGCCGGCGATGGTGTCCGCGACATGCAGCGTGGCGCGACGTGTCTGCGGAATCGGGATGGCGAACGAGCTGCTGGTGGCCGACGCCGACAGCTTGGCAACGTCTTCCTGATACAGCCCCGTGATGTGTGTTTCGCCGAACTTCCGGCTGTACTTGGCGATCGCGGTGGGGTTGGCGCCCCACCACAGCTCGGGGCCGAAGGCCAGCTTCAGACCGGCGAGCTTTCGTTTGCCCGTGAACTCGACACCGGCGGGTGCATTGCCGTTGTACAGGTCGATGTTGCGGCCGTAGTTGGCTTCGCGGTAGATGCCGAAGAAGTCGCCTTCGTAGCCCCAGTGGTAATGACCGGTGCGGTAGAAAGCGTCGAGCCGGAAATTACGATCATCCCACGACACGTTGGCGCGATACACGGCCAGGCGATCGATCCCGGTGAGGCGTAGCGGTGCGCCATCGGTGAGCACCGTCCGCCCCCGTCCGCGGTTCTCGTAGAAGATTTCGTCGATCGGATTGTTGGGCACGTTACCCAGCACGTTGAACGAGACGGTGGCCGAGAACGCCTCGTTCGGACGGGCGGTGACATCGGCGTAGAACGACTCGAGGCGATCGAAGCCCAGAAATGACGGGCGCGCGGTGGGGCTCGGGTTGCTGACGGTCGGCGTGCTGATTTTGGTGCCGCCGGTATTGAACGTCTGGAGTTCGAGGCGCATGCCGCTCACGGTGACGCGACTGGCGCCCTCACCGGTGAGGGCCGCACGGTCGGCGCGCGCGCGCAATTCCACGTCGGCGGGGCTGATGGCAGCGAAGTGCGCCGCGATGGCGGCATTCCCGGTGGTGGCGTACGGATCGAGGCGATAGGCCTGCTGCAACGCGTAGAACGCGGCCCGCGGGTACAGCGGGTAGTGGCCGTTGGCATCCGCCGGTCCCTTGGCCACGATGCCCCACCACTCTTCGTTCATGTTGTTGTCGCCCTTCGTGTAGTCGTCGTAGCCGGCATTGGACCACGAGGCGTTGGTGTCGTGCTCGTTGAGACGCAGTTCCTGCCCGAACTTCCACCAACCGTCGGTCCACTGGAAGGTGAAACCGCCGATGGCGTTGCCAGCGCGACCGTGGCCGGCGGTCTGTTCATAGATCTCCTGCCACTGCCCGAGCACGTAGCGGGCCTGTGCGGCCTGATCCTCGCGCATGTCGCGCGCGTTCCAGGCGTCGGCCCCGAACTCGGTAAGCATCACGGGGAGACCCAGCGTGGTCTTCACCCGGTCGAAGAGGTCACCGGCCGAGATGCCGCGGTACACGTTGGTGCCGAAGACGTCGAGCCCCTTGGCTTCCTTCGCAATGATGTCGAGGTACTGCAGGTCGCCGTTGGCGAAGGCGACCGGGCGCGTGGTATCGGTGGCCTTGATGGCCCGCGCCACCTCGCCGACGAGCGAGTAGAGGTACGTGGCCTTGGCCGCGTCCCGTTCACCGGCGGGCAGATTTTCGGTGGCGGCCGACTTCCACTGCAATCCGTAGTTGTTTTCGTTGCCGAGCAGCCACATGAGCACGCCGGGCGTACCGCGGAACTCGGCGACGAGCGCGAGCACTTCGCGGGTGAGCGCCTGCCGGACCTTGGGGTCGGAGTAGTCGGTCTGGGCCTGATAGACCCCGCCAATCGTGGTGCCGTAGCGTCCGAGCGCGTGATTGAGCACGGTGAAGATGCCGTGGCGCTCGTAGATGTACCGCACCCAGCGGGGAGGAATCCCGTTGTACTGCCGGATGACGTTGACGCCCATGACCTTGAGCAGCCCCATCTCGCGGTCGAGGGCCGCCTTGATCATCTCGTCCGGCTGTGCCCACAGGCTGTAGGCGTAGTTGGTGCCGATCGGGAAGTAGTCCCAGTTCACGCCGCGCACCAGCAGATCGGCGCCGTCCACCTGGAGCCGTGCGCCGCCGGCATCGGAGCGCACCGCGATGCGGGGGGACTGGGCCCGCGCGACCTGCGGCCGCGCCGCGCTGAGGAGCGTCAGGCTGGCGAGCGTCGCCGCGAACGCGAACCAGCGGCGGCTCCGGACGGAGCGGGCGGGCCGCTTCGGCGTGGGGTGCATGATCGGGCCTCCTCCACCGGTCGGTGGACGGATGAGCGGGTCGGGCGGCGGGGAGGGAACATCTTTGTTCGCCGACACAACAAAGTGCCGCCCGCAAGAACGGCTGTCAAGCGTGGGGTGGCCGCCTCAGAGGATGTACTTGCGTAGATCCTCGTCTTCGCTGACCGCCTTGAGCCGGTCGTGCACCATGGCGGCGTCGACGACCACCACGTCCTTGCCGCGGTCGGGCAATTCGAAGAGGACGTCCTCGAGCAGCGTGGTCATGACCGTGTGCAGCCGGCGCGCCCCGATGTTCTCCATGCGCTCGTTCACCCGCGTCGCCACGCGGGCCAGCGCCGCGATGCCGTCGGGCTGAAAGTCGAGTGACGCGCCTTCGGCCTCCACCAGCGCCGCGTACTGGCGCGTGAGCGCGTTCTCCGGCTCCGTCATGATGCGCACGAAGTCCTGCTCCGTGAGCGGCTGGAGCTCCACGCGGATCGGGAACCGGCCCTGCAGCTCAGGGATGAGATCGCTGGGCTTGGACACGTGAAACGCACCGGCGGCGATGAACAGGATGTGGTCGGTCTTCACCATGCCGTACTTGGTCTGCACGTTGGAGCCCTCCACGATCGGCAGGAGGTCGCGCTGCACCCCTTCGCGCGACACGTCGGGACCGCCGCCCTGCCCACGCTCGCCGGCGATCTTGTCGATCTCGTCGAGGAAGATGATCCCCATCGCTTCCGTGCGTTCGAGCGCATCGTCGGTGACATCGTCCAGATCGATCAACTTGTCGAGCTCTTCGTCCAGCAGGATGCGGCGCGCCTCGCTGACCTTCACCGTGCGTTTCTTCTTTTTCTTGGGCAACATGTCGCGGAACCACTCGGCGACGCTCTCCATCCCCTCGTTGCCACCGGGCGACATCATCCCCGGCATCCCCGGACCGGTCTGCGACACCTCGACTTCCACCTCGCGCCCGTCGAGCTGCCCATCCAACAGCAGCTGCCGCAGCTTGTCGCGCGTGCGCTTATGGCGTTCCAGCACCTGATCGTGTTCCGCCTTCGCCTCCGGTGTCTCACCCGGCGCCACGGGCGGGACGGGGAGCAACAGATCGAGCAAGCGTTCGTCGACCTTCTCGTTGGCGAGATCTTCGACTTCGGACTCGCGTTCCGTGCGCACCATGTCGATCGCGCTTTCAACCAGATCGCGCACCATCGACTCGACATCGCGCCCCACGTAGCCGACCTCGGTGAACTTCGAAGCCTCCACCTTCGCGAACGGCGCCCCCGACAAGCGGGCCAGTCGCCGCGCGATCTCGGTTTTGCCCACGCCGGTGGGACCGATCAGGATGATGTTGTTCGGCGAGATCTCGGCGCGGATCGCCGCCGGCGTGCGCTGCCGGCGCCACCGGTTGCGCAGCGCAATGGCCACCGACTTCTTGGCGTCCGCCTGGCCGACGATGTAGCGATCGAGCTCGGCGACGATCTGTCGTGGCGTGAGATCGGCGAGCCGGGCAATAGCCTGTTCGGTGCGTGGAGAGGGCATATCGAAGGCTAACGGCCCTCTTAGCTTTCGGGGATGTCTTTCCTGCTCAGTTTTGCCGGTGCACTGCAGCTCGCGGCGGCCGCCGTTCCCGCCCCAGCTGCGATCCAGGCGCCCGTGGACTCCACGCCGGTGATCTACCATGCCATCAACGGCCGGACCGAGGTCCAGATGGGGCGAGCGAGCGCGGCGTCGGTCGCCATCGACGGCCGCCTCGACGAGCCCGTGTGGCGTTCGGCACCGGTGCTGACGGGCTTCTCGCTGTACTCGCCCACGGACGGCCGCCCCGCCCCGGATTCGACCGAGGTGCGGGTGTGGTATTCGGCCACCGCGCTCTACCTCGGCGTGCGGGCCTTCGAGCCGCACGGCATCGTGCGCGCCACGCTGGCGGACCGCGACCGCGTGGGCACCGACGATAACATCGAGATCCACCTCGATCCGTTCGAAGAGCGCCGTCGCGCCTTCGTGTTCATCGTCAACCCGCTCGGCATTCAGGGCGACGGGACCAAGGCCGAGGGCGGCGGGTTCATTCCCGGGTCGAACGTGATGCCGGGGCAGAATGACCTGAGTGCCGACTTCCTCTGGACGTCGCGCGGGCATGTGGAGGACTGGGGCTACGAAGTGGAAATCCGGATTCCATTCACCAGCCTGCGCTTTCCGAGTCGCCCGGTGCAACGCTGGGGAATCCAGTTCAGCCGGAAGGTGCAGCACAGCGGATACGAGGAGACGTGGACACCGGTCCAGCGCGGCGCGGCCTCATTCATCGCGCAGGAAGGGTGGCTGGCCGGGATGACCGGGCTGCAGCGCGGCGTGGATGCGCTGTTCAATCCTGAACTCACGAGCACGATCAGCGGCGCGCCCTCGACCGATCCGTCGCGGGTGAACGACTGGCGCTACACCAGCCGACCGCGTGTGGGAGGCAACGTGCGCGTGGGGCTGGGGAGCAACTTCGTGCTGAACGGCAGCATCCGCCCCGATTTCTCCCAGGTGGAGGCCGACGCCTTGCAGGTGGCCGCCGATCCGCGCTTCGCGCTGTTCTATCCGGAGCGCCGTCCGTTTTTCGTGGAAGGCGCCGATCAGTTCAACGTGCCGAACACGCTGGTGTACACGCGCCGTATCGTGCAGCCGGATGCCGCGCTCAAGCTCACCGGCCGCCTCGGGCGGTCGAACATCGCGATTCTCTCGGCCCTCGACGCGGCACCGACGGCGGGCGGGGTGGGCGCCACCAAGCCGCTGGTCGATATCGTGCGGATCACGCGCGACTTCCGGCAACAGTCGCAGAGCGGGGTGTTGTACAGCGAACGCGTGAGCGAGGGGCGCGCCAACCGCGTGTTCGGCGCTGACGTGCGGCACGTCTTCGGTGGGAAGTATTATGCGCAGCTGCAGGCGGTGGGCAGTCTCACGCGCACGGCCGGCACGCAGAAGCGCGGTGGTCTGTGGGAAGCGGTGGTCGATCGCACGGGACGCGGCTGGGGCTTTCACTACAACGTGCTTGGTGTCACGCCGGAGTTTCGCACCGACAACGGCTTCGTGGCGCGCACGGGGTTCGTGACGGTCAACACCGCCAACCGGGTCTCGATTTTCGGCCAGCAGGGTAAGCTGTTCGAGAAGCTGCAGACGTTCTCGCAGGTAAGCGGCTTGTGGCAGTACGGCGAGTTCTTCAAGGGCCGCAGTCTGCTGGAGAGCCGGGCGAGTCTGGGGAATACGGTGACCCTCCGGCGCGGCTGGTCGCTGGGCTTCACGCCGGCGTTCGCGACGTACGCGTTTGACCCCACGGTGTACGGGTCGCTGCGCGTGCTCGAGAACAACCGTGCCGTGCCGTTCACGCCGGCACCGCGCATCACGGCGTTCTCGCAGCAGGCGAGTCTGTCCACGCCGCAGTTCCGCCGTTTTGCCGCATCAGCCAGCGTGCTGCGTGCGCGCGACGTGGACTTCAACGAGACGTCGCGCGTGTCCCGCACGGCGTACACCGGCAGTGTGGACTGGCGCCCGGACACGCGCCTGCGCGTGAACGCCACGTACGCGAGCAACGAGTTCGTGCGGCGGGTGGACGATGTCTCGACGTTCTCGACGCAGATCCCGCGCCTCAAGGCCGAGTATCAGGTGACGCGGTGGGTCTTTGTGCGCCTGATCACGCAGTACGAGGCGAACCGACGCGAGACGCTGCGCGATTGGCGCACCGGCTCCCTGCTCTACACGCGCCGGGCCGACGGGTCGCTCACGCCCACGGTGGCGACCCGCTCGAATCTGTTGCGCGCCGACTGGCTGTTCTCGTTCCGCCCCAGCCCGGGCACCGTGCTCTTCGCGGGGTACGGGAACAGCATGACTGAGCCCGAGGCCCTGGGGTTCGATCGACTGCGCCGCGTGAACGACAGCTTCTTCCTGAAGGCGAGCTGGGTGAACCGGATCGGCGCGCGATGAGGTGACGGCGGCATTCACTGCGCGGATGCCGCCGCCCCGTTGTCGTTACGGCGTGACCTGCCCGCCGGTAGTCGCGGACAACACCACGTTGCCATCGCCGAAATTCGTGAGTGTCGTGCCGCCGGTCCACCCGGTGGCCGCAAACGTCCAGGTGAGGGGCACGCCAGCAGCCAGACCATACGCGCTTTGCCAGCCGGTCAACGCGGACAGATCGGGAACGGTCACATCATACGCCGACGCCCCCTGCAGATAGCCGCTTGAGGTTGAGACCTGATGGATGCGGCTGTTCGATGTCTGCTGGTACTGGGCCACGAAGAAGCGATTGTACTGGCTCTGCAGCGTGTACTGCGAGCGCAGCCGCACCATCCCGCCACCAGCGGTGGCCGTGGACACGCTGGCGAGCGCCGGACCGAAGGTGAGCGTACGATCGACGACGCTGCTGCTGTACAGCGTGACCTGCCGCCCGGTGAGCGACGAGGACGCCGAGGGCGTGGCCGAGGCGACGATCTGATGCAGATCGCCGGCGACCAATCGCGGCGTCGGCACGCCGCGCCACGTACGCGTGGTGGCCGCACTGCTGCTGACGTCCGGCGCCAGCAGTGCCGAAGCGCCATTGGCGGTGCTGAACAGCGTGACCAGTGTGCTCAGCTCCCCACCACCGTTCACGAGCGTCACGTTGGCGCTGGACGGCGCGAACGCCTCGGTGCCGCCGAAATCGAGCACCGGCTGCGCACCGCCGGTCCCCACCGCCACGTTGCGTCGCAGGATCATCTGCGACAGGGCGTACGACACCGAGAATCCACTGAGCGTGAGCGGCGCGCGCGCCGCCACGAGATCGCGGCTGCCGCTGCGCACGTTCGCCAGCGACCACGCAAGAGACTGCGAGGGGACCACGCTGGTGAACTTGCCACCGAGCGCGACGGACACGAGATCGGTGCTGCCCACACCAGCCACCGTGCCGGTGACCGTGCGACCGCCCGGCTCATCGCAGAAGCTCGTGCCGTACGTGACGATTTCGTCGCGGGTGAGGTAGTACACATTCATCGTGTGACCAGCCCCGACGGCCTGCACGGCGGCCACACCGCCGCGCGATGCGGTGATGTCGAAGCGGAACACGTTGTCGGTACCCGGGGTGACGCGCGTCCAGGCGCCGTTCCCGTCCTGGACGGCGAAGAAGAGCGGCCGATCGGTGCCGCAGTACGTCCACGCGATGCTCCCCGTCACGGGTGGTGCCGCGGTGACGGTGATCGTGGCCGCTGCCGTGGCCGTGGCGTTGGCAGCGCCCGTGGCTGTGCCGGTGATGGTGAGCGCCCCGGCACCAACCGTCGCCCCAGCGGCGGCGCTGAGCGTGAGGGTGCTGCTGCTGCCCGTGACCGAGGACGGCGTAAACGACGCCGTGACGCCGCTCGGCGTTGTGGCGGAGAGCGCCACGGCACCGGTGAAGCTCCCGGTGCGGGTGACCGTGACGGTGGTCGTCACGCTCTGCCCCTGTTGCACGGACGCGGTCGGCGGTGTCACGGCGATGGAGAATCCACCCAGGGGCGGCGCACTGGCGGTGACCGTGAGGGTGACGGCGGCGGTGGCATCCGCCACCCCGGTTCCGCGCGCCCGGATGGTCACGGTGGCGTTTCCAGTCGCCGCCGCGGCGGCCGCCTGCAAGGTGACGGTGGAGGCCGTCACGCCGGCGCCTAGCTGGGCCGGTGCGAACACCGCGGTGACCCCGCTAGGCAGTCCCTCGGCGATGAGATCGACCGCGGCGGCAAACCCGCCGCCCCGCGTGAGCGCGAGGGTGACGGCCCCGGTCGCCCCCTGCACCACGGAGATCGCCGCGGGTGTGGCGGCGAGGGCGATGGTCGGGGTGGGCGGGGGCGCCGTCACGGTGAGGGCAATCGCGGCCGTCGCATCCGACACGCCGGTGCCGCGCGCGCGCACCGTAAGCGTGGTGGTGCCGGCGGCAGCCGCGGCCGACACCTGCAGCGAGAGCGTTGCGCTGGTGGCACCGGCGCCCACCGACACCGGGGCGATCGCGGCGGTCACGCCGCTGGGCGCTCCCTCCACCGTGAGGTCCACGGCACCGGTGAAGCTGCCCACGCGTGCCACGGTCAGCGAGACGGTCCCACTCTGTCCCTGCACCACGGACAGTGCGGACACGGCGGCCGTGACCGATATCGAGCCCGGCGTGGGGGACGGTGTGACTGGTGTGGTCGGGGGGGCACTGCCGCCGTCACCGGCGCAGCCGAGGAGGACGAAAGCGACGGCCGTCTGGACGGCGGCGAGCGAGGCGCGCCACCGCGCGCGGACACGATGAGCAGTCATCGGCCGAAAGTGTTGTCGCCTTGGCGCGTCGACCATCACCCGAACGTGTGAAGCCCTCAGCTCCCACGCGGTGGATCGATCAGCCCGCGATCACGCGCCACGTTGAGGGCCCGGACGCGACTGCGCACCCCCAGCTTGGCGTAGATGGCCTTGAGGTGCGTCTTGACCGTATTGTCCGCCACGGCCAACGCACGGGCCACCTCCGCGACCGTGTATCCCACCGCGACCTGCTGCAGGACGTCCCGTTCGCGCGCCGTGAGCGTGTTCGCGTCGTCACCCGGCGCCGTGCGGCGCGCGGCGTCTACGAACTCGGCCAGCACACGGCGGGCAATGGTGGGCGACACCACCGGCTCGCCCCGCATGAGCGCCTGAATGCGTTCCCGTGTGAGCGCGACCGACTCGCCCTTGATGAGGTAGCCGTGCGCGCCGGCCGAGAGGGCGCGCAGCACACGTGCGTCATCGTCGAACACCGTGCGCACCACACAGAGTACGCCGCGCGCGTGATCCGCGGCGGCATCGGCGGTGAGCTCACCGATCAGCGTGAGGCCGGATCCATCGGGGAGGCCAAGGTCGACGATTGCCATGTCGATGCGATGCCGACGCAGCAGCAGGCGCGCCTCGGCCAGCGTGCCGACCGCCAGCAGCTGCACATCCGGCAGGATGGCGAGCGCGGCGCGGGCCTCGGCGACGGCCGCGGGGTCGTCGTCCACCACCAGCACGGTGGTGATCCGGAGCGCTACGTCTTGATGGGCCGTCACGAGGTCGCGAGGTCGGGCGTCAGGCGCGCTTCAAGGTTCACCTCCGTGCCGGGGCGGTCGGTGCGCGAGACCACACTGGCCACACCGCCGAGCGCGGCCGCCCGCGCGTGCAGATTGGCGATCCCATCGTTCACGGAGACGAGCCCGTCCGGCAGGCCGCGACCATCGTCGCGGACGCGGAGGTGCAGCCGTACCCCATCCGGTGCCTGTTCGCACGCGGTGACCACCTGCACGCTGGTCGCGCCGGCGTGACGCAACACGTTGCTCGTTGTCTCGCGCAGGAAGGCGGTGAGCGCGTCACGCTCACCGCCGCCGAGGACATGGTGACCGACGTCGACCACCGGCCAGTCCACCTTGATACCAGCGGCGGTGAGACGCTCAACCGACTCGAAGCGGACATCGGCGAGCACGAAGGCCAGAGGGGCCGGCGTCGAGGTCCCGCGCACCACCGAGCGCATGGCGCCGAGGGCGCGGCGGATTTCGTCGTTGACGGCGCGACTCCGTGCATCACCGCCGGCGCCATCGGCAGCATCGCCAGGCCCGTCAGCATGGGCGCGGTCGGGCACGTGGGCGAGCCCAGCCAGCAGCGGCGCGCTGACGGTGTCGTGCAGGTCACGCGCAATGCGTTCGCGCTCGCCGAGGACCCCGGCTTCGTACGCCGTGCGGCTCGCGTCAGCGCGGCGTAGGAGCGTGACGAGGCGGTCGGCGAGTCGCGCGTCGGCCGGTCCGAACAAGCGGCGGCCCGCACCCGCGTGCGTGAGTTGCAGGGGAGCAGCGCTCGCGACAGCGGGGATGCAGAGGCGCTCGCCCTGATCGCGCAGCACCACCGCGTTCGCGGCGCCGGGCTCGTCGTCGGTGCGTGGGGCGAGCTGCAGCGGGTCGAAGGTCTGCTGCAGCAGTTGGCGCCAGCGCTGCGCCCGCTCCTCATCGGTCGCGGAGTAGGCCACACCCAGCGCCTGATCCACCAGTTGCTCGGGGTCGATGACCGGGCGGTGCAGCACGTGGGTCCACACCCATTGGCGCATCGGGATCGTGAACGTACCGAGTACCAGCACGACGGTGAGCGCGCGCACGGATCCCTGCCCCGCGATGCGCAGCAGTGCGGTGTCGAACAGCAACAACAGCGTGGCCACCGCGCCCCAGAAGAGGACGCGGGTCGCCCAGGCGTCAAGGTCGAACAGACGGTAGCGATGCAGCCCGAGGGCGAGCCCAACGTACGTCAGCAGGAAGAACCCGAACGCATACGCCTGCGGGATGACTGGCCCAGTACCGACGGCGGCGCTGGCCGCGACCAGCGCGATGAACAGCCCCGGCCCAAGCAGCACACTGGCCGCAAACCACCGCAGCACCGCGCGCGCGGCGGGGTTGGCCGCGCTGCGCCGCCACTGCACAGCCGCGATCAGCAGGGCGGCGAGCATTTCGAGCATGACCGGATAGCGCGACGCCCAGTTCTGATCAGGAGCGAGACGCGCGGTGTCCGCCATCCACCAGATCACCATCCCCGAAACCAGCGCACCAATCGCGCGCGTGCCCACGAGCCGCCGAGGATACACCAGAAAGATCACGCAGAGGGCGGCGCCGAAGACGATGGCCCCCAGGTGATTCGCGGCGCTGAGAGCACGGAAGAGCGTGCCCGGTAGCGCCAACTCGCGCGCGCTGTAGGCGGCCGCCGCGTGCGTGAACAGCAGAAAGCCGCCGCCGGTGACCGCGAACGCGCGCGTGCCCCATTCGCGCGGCCGCAGCGCCCACACCCAAGTCCCGATGAGGCAGCCCACGAGCCCGATCACGAGCTGGAACCAGAACGTGGCGGGCAGTGATTGCCACGGTCGCGCCACCGGGTGCGCGTCGATCGCGGTTCGCTCCCCGACCGGCGATTGCACCACCAGCGTGACCGTGCGGTTTAGCAGCATGGAGGTCAGCTGCTGCTGTCGCGCGAAAAACCGGCGCGATGTCGCCCAATCGTCGATGAAGTCGGGCTCCTCGATGAGATCGCCCGGTTCGAGCACCATGGTGTCTGCGCCAACCGCGAGCGCCACCCACGCGCTGCCGACCGGTACGCGGGGGGCGCCACCGTTC
This sequence comes from Gemmatimonadota bacterium, assembly GCA_947475795.1. Next base: position 1,922 of record CANJOX010000006.1, on the reverse strand, counting down.
GGGGCGACGGAGCCGACCGTGGTCGTGGGGGCGCCGTCGGGCCGGGCCACGTCGATGCCCAGCCACGGCGTGGAGGTGGCGATCAACGTCGCCAGCGCGCCCGACGCAACCGCGACGACAGCGGCGATGAGCAAACGGCGGGCCGGCGCGGCGCTTGCCGGTTCGGTGTTCGCCAACGCGGCGCCGGTGGGCGCGGTAGTGGAAGGCGCGTTTCCTGAGGTGAGCACGACGGCGGGGGCGACGCGGATTGGCGCAGCGGACCCTTGATGCTGCGATGTCGGCGATCACTCGGCAAGAGGCGTCCTGTGCTCACCCGTTCGGGTGAGGTGCTGACGTCCACCCCTGAGGGGTGACCCGCTACCCGGCCATCTCCGGCTCGAGCACCGTGATGTTGGTGTTCGTGTAAATACAGATTTCGCCGGCGATGGTCAGCGCCTTCCGCACGATCTCGGCGGGGGCGAGTGCCGTTTCACGCACCAGCGCGCGGGCCGCGGCCTGGGCATAGGCGCCCCCCGATCCGATGGCCAGAATGCCGTCATCGGGCTCGATCAGTTCACCGCCGCCGCTCAGAATGAAGCCGTGATCGACGTCGGCGACGATGAGCATGGCCTCGAGGCGGCGCAGGATGCGATCGCTGCGCCATTCCTTGGCCAGCTCGACCGCGGCCTTGGGGAGGTTGCCCGGATACCGGTCGAGCTTCTCCTCGAACTTCTCGAAGAGCGTGATGGCGTCGCCGACGGAGCCGGCAAAGCCGGCGATGACGCGCCCGCCCTTGAGGGGGCGGACCTTGACGGCCTGCGACTTGGCGATCGTATCGCCCACGGACACCTGTCCGTCGCCGCCGATGGCGACCCGTCCGTCGCGGCGGACGGCCAGGATCGTGGTAGCCCGAATGATAGGAAGAGGCATATTAGAAGAATGTATCCGATCACCTACCATGACGTACTGGCCGCGCGCACGCGACTCCAACCGTTTCTCGATGCGTCCCCCCTGCGGCACTACCCGCCGCTGGATGCCTTGGTCGGGCACGGGATCCGCGTGCTCGTCAAGCACGAGAACCATCTGCCCACGGGCAGCTTCAAGGTGCGCAACGGCACCGCGTCGATCACGGCGCTCACGGACGTCGAGGCGGCCCGCGGGGTGATCGCCGCCAGTACGGGGAACCACGGGCTGGGGCTGGCGTGGTCGGGCGCGCAACGCGGCGTCTCGGTGACCATCTGCGTCCCGCGCGGCAACAACCCGGAGAAGAGCGCAGCGATCCGCGGACTGGGTGCCACCGTGCTCGAGGTGGGTGACCGATACGACGAGACGATCGCCGCCTGTCGCGCACTGGCCGATCGTGACGGCAAGACGTTGGTGCATTCGACGAATCACCGCGAGGTGATCGCCGGTGCGGCCACGATGACGTCAGAGGTGCTGGAGCAGGCGCGGGACGTGGATGCCTTGATCATCGCCCTGGGCGGCGGTTCACAGGCCGTCGGCGCGGCGGTGGTTCGCGATGCCCTCAAGCCGGGGCTCGAGGTGTACGCGGTACAGAGCGTGGGCGCCTCGGCGCAGCACGACGCGTGGCACGACGGCGCCCCGCGGGCGGGGGCGTCGGTGCAGACGTTCGCCGAGGGGATCGCGACCGGCGCGACCTACGACCTGACCTTCGCGGCACTCCGCCACGGTCTGGCCGGGTTCGTGCTGGTGGAGGAGGATGCGATTGCGCAGAGTGTGCGCGATCTGTGGCGGATCACGCACAATCTGGCCGAGGGTGCCGGGGCGACCGGACTGGCGGGGCTGCATGCGTTGGCGCCGCGGCTCGCAGGGCGCACGGTGGGCATCATCCTGTGCGGCGGCAATCTCGACGCGGCCCGCGCTGTTACGGTGCTTGCTGGTGGCACGCCTGTTTGAGTTGTGAGTTGGTGGTGTGCTTGCGG